>CANQCX010000078.1 GCA_947591115.1 uncultured Lachnospiraceae bacterium
GGCGACGTCTGCGTCCTCAAAAGGATCTTGTCATTGATGTAAAACGTATCCTGCTCATCCTTCGCCGGATGGTTCGCCGGAATATTCAGCGCTTCGAAATTGTAATAATCGTATTCCACTTCCGGTCCTTCTACCACCTCGTATCCCATGCCGACAAAGATCCGCTCCACTTCATCGAGAACGGCGGCGTTCGGATGGCTGTGCCCTAATCTGCTGCGCTTCGCCGGAAGGGTAACGTCAATGACTTCATGCTTTAACTTCGCTTCCAGTTCAGCCGCTTCCAGACGCATTTTCGTCTCCTCTAACATCTGCTCGATGGCGGCTCTGGTCTCGTTCACCCACTGGCCGACCTGCGGGCGGTCCTCCGGCGCAACGTCTTTCATGCTTTTTAAAACGGCGGTCAGCTCGCCCTTCTTCCCGAGAAAAGCAACGCGCACGTCATTCAGCTTCGTAAGGCCGTCGGACGACTGGATCTCGCGCATGGCATTTTCCCTGATTTTTTGCAGCTTTTCTTTCATGGTTTGTCTCCTTTTGCAATATAAAAATCATTATTTCCTTTCAAACGAAAAAAACCGCCCCTATAGACAGGGACGGATAACATCCGCCTTTTTCACAACGATTATTTTAACACAGGGGATGCAAAACATCAAGATTGATTTTCAATTTCTTCCCACCAGTTCAGCCAGCCGGTTTCCGATGAGTGACGTCATGCTTGCATGAACGGCACACACTTCTGACAATAAAATCGGAAGCGTGGGGTTTCCTGATTTATTTTGTTTGTTTGCTGTTTTCTTCGATATTTGCCACAAGACGGTCGAAATCACTCTGATATGTTCTGTCCTGCAAAACACGGAATTTTTCAAATTCACTTTCTGCAAACGCCTTTGCGATGGCAGCGGTCACTTTGCCTTTGTCATGTAAAATATCTTCTTCGTTGAACTGGAGGAACGCATCCAAACGATTAACCCAATCCTGCATATACATGATATTTCCCCGCCGCGCCTGTCTTTCGGCATAGTCCAGATACATTGTCACGATCTCATTCAGATTTATCATTTCTTCTTCGTTCAAGTAGTTTTTGGCGATTGAAACATCCGACTTGCGAATACGCCCCTGCGGAGCATTTTTCCAAGTTGTCAAGCCCATGTTGGGTTTTGTGCTATCGGCTCGTCCATAAACAATCTCAGCCGCCGTATGATGAGTGACAGCGTAATGAAGCTTATTCTGTACTGTGGCAAAAAACTCTTTTGTAACAGGACTGTTCACATCATAGTCAGCACTGCACTGGGAGTAAATGTCCGTGATTTTTTGATAAAAACGGCGTTCGCTGGAGCGAATATCACGAATACGCTCCAACTGTTCCTCAAAATAGTCCTTACCAAAGAGGTTTTCTGGTTCTCGCAGTCGTGCATCGTCCATCACATAGCCTTTAATAATAAATTCTTTTAATACTCGATTTGCCCAAATGCGGAACATCGTAGCCTTTTTAGAATTAACACGGTATCCGACAGCAATAATGGCATCCAGATTGTAATAGCTTGTATTGTACCGCTTGCCGTCTGCCGCAGTTGTTTCCATTTTGGAAACAACTGCTTCTTCCTGCAATTCGCCGGATGCAAAAATATTTTTCAAATGTTTTGAAATAGCCGCCTTTTGCACTTCAAATAATTCTGCCATCTTTGCCTGCGTCAGCCACAAGTTTTCCTGATATAAAAGGATTTCAACCCGAACTTCACCATTATCGGTTTTATAAAACAGGATTTCCCTTGTTTCATAAGGAGTTAGTCCATATTCTTCGTTCATATCCATTCCCTTCCTATTTCAGTATAACACGTCTTCCGGCAAATTGGCTATTTAATTATAAAAATTCGATTTGTTTTCCTGTCCTTTTGGCGTAATCGAGCAGCTCCTCATTCGCCTTTTCCAGACTTTTAAATGCGCGTCTGCAGCTAATGACGCATTTGCAGCGATCGATCTTTGTCTTTGCTTCCCGAATCCGTTCCTCCGGAATCGGTTCAAAAGCCTCCGCCGCTACCGTTTCCGCCGCCAGCGCGCGCGCCGCCGGATAGTCCAGATCGTTGTCATACAAAATTCCGGTCATAAACGCCTTCTGCTGCCGCTGCAGCCTCCGGTAAACGCGCCTTCCGGTTCCGCCTCCCGCGATGACAAAGATCTCCGGTTCGCCTGCGGCAGCCTGTAATTCCATCGTACCGCTTTCTTCCTCAAAGCTTCCGGATTCGATTCCAAAAAGCTCCTTCATATATCCCGCCTGAAATACGTCCTCCGGTCTTCCGAACCGCTCTACATATTCGCCGTTCACGCAGAGAATCCAGTCCGAAACGCGTTCCGCCAGCTCCAGCTCGTGCATGGACATGATAACCGTCATCTTCTTTTTTCGTCTTAATTCCTGAAGAGCGGATAAAAATTCCAGCTTATATTTTACATCCAAAAAGGAGGTCGGTTCATCCAGAATGATAACCTCCGGCTCCTGACAGATGGCTCGCGCAAGCATTACCCGCTGCCTTTGCCCGTCGCTGATTCTGGTAAAATCTTTATCTTTGATATCCGTTACCTGAACCAGCTCCATTGCCTCACGAACAACCTCAAGATCCGTCTCCGACAAAAGTCCGAAACGTCCGGTGTACGGATATCTGCCGGTCGCCGCTACGTCCTCGCAGGTCATCCATTCGGTTTTTAATTTTTCCGTAAATACTACCGACATTTTCCGAGACAGTTCCTTTCCCGACATTTGTACAAGGTCTTGGGAACCGAGATACACCGCTCCGCCGGTCAGCGGAAGCTGTCTGGCAATGGATTTTAAGATCGTAGTTTTTCCCGCGCCGTTCGGCCCGATAATGGTCAGAATCTCCCCTTTTTGAAGCTCGATCCCGATATCGCGGATCAGCGGCTTGCCCTGATAACCGACGCTCATTTGTTTTGTCCGGAAATAATATCCCATTATCTTATGCCGTCCTCTCTTTTTTCCTCTCCGCCATGATCCAAAGCACCACCGGCGCGCCGAAGATCGCCGTTACCGTACTGATGCTTAATTCCGTCGGCGGCAGAAGGGTTCTTGCCAGCAGATCGCAAAACAGGCAGAATACGCTTCCGCCCAGAAAACAAGCGGGGATCATCAAAAGCGGCGCACTTGTGCGAAACATTTTTTTGACCAGATGCGGCGTCGCAATCCCCACAAAAGAAATCGGGCCTGCAAACGCTACGATGCAGGCGGATAAAATACTGGATAAAATCACGATGCCGATACGCAAAAGCGGTACATTGACGCCTAGATTCTGCGCGTAAACCTCGCCATGTTGATATGCCTCCAGAGGCTTAGACAGAAGAAAAACAAGGACGGCGGTTACCGCCACCACCACCGACATCACGCGTACGTTTTCCCATGTCATGCCGGAAAAACTGCCCTGCGACCAGTTGTGCAGATTGACGATATCCGCGTCGTCCGCAAAGGTTACGACCAGCTCCGTAACTGCGGAACAGATGTAGCCGATCATTACGCCGCTGACGACCAGCATGGACATGCCGCGAACCCGCCGCGACAGCAAAAGCACAAAACCCATAGACAAAAGCGCGCCTAAAAAAGCCGCCATGATCATGTCCGCGGAAGTTACCCGAACGGAGCGTTCCAGCAAAAATACCATGACCAGCGCAACTGCCATTTTGGCTCCGGAGGAGATTCCCAAAACAAACGGACCGGCAATCGGATTGTGAAAAAACGTCTGCAAAAGATACCCCGCCAGCGCCAGCGCGCCGCCGAGGATCAGTACCGCCAATGCCCGAGGCATCCGAAGCTCCCACAGGATTTTTGCGGCGGTTTCATTCGTTCCCGCTCCGGTCAGCGCATTTTTGATTTCCGCAAGCGGAATCGTTACGCTTCCGATCCCGATGTTCAGCAGAAAAAAGAAAACTACGCAAAATCCAAGAAAAAGAAACGCCGCAGCATATCGGTACGTTTTGTTGTTTTTCATAACCCGCCGCCTCCTGTGTTATTTAATCCGGAAAAGGAAATGCATATCCTCCTCCTCTTTTCCCGAAAGCATCGCATGGATATCCTCAATAAAAGCGCCTGCCGAAAGGGACTGCTGGTACATGTCATTGGTGGTGCACCAGACATTTCCTTCCCTGACCGCTTTAAAATCCGCAAGAAACCCGCATTTATCCATCAGCTCCTCCAAGCTGGAAATTCCGCCGTCAATGGAACTGTTATAGATTAGATAATCGGCGTCCTTTGCGCTGTTATAGAATTCCTCCGCCTGAAGATTGACCGTCGAACGGCGGGTGTCCGGATCGCCCAGTTCTTCAAAAATATACCGACCTCCTGCCAGTTCTATCATTTTTGGCACATAGTCCGAGGACTGCCGAACCTGAATGAGTCCATTGGAAGTAACAAAGAAAAACGCGACCGTCTTTCCGGACGGCTGCGCTGTTTCCAGCCGCTCCAAAACTTCCGCCTGCGCCTGAAAAATCCGTTCCGCTTCCGCTTCTTTTCCCAGCAGCGCACCGAAAAATTTAACCCATTCCACCCGTCCCAGCGGATGCGGTTCATAGCTGGAATATTCTACGATAACCGGAATCCCAAAATCCTCCAGTTTTTCAACCACCTCCGGCGAATGGGAAATCATCTGGTTCTCGATGGCCAGACGGCATCCGCTCGAAACCAGCAGCTCATAATCCGGCTTGCTGTATTTGCCCGCATACTGCAGCCTGCCCTCCGCCATCGCCGTTTTCGCTTCCTCGATAAACCAGTTTTCTTCCTTCTGTCCGGAAAAAGCTACCGCGTCGATTCCGTCCAGCGCACAGAACATATCCATTACCGCGGAGGCAACCAGATAGATATCCTGAACCGGCTGCTGCAAAACAACGGTATCTTCTTTGGGAAGCTTTGGAATTTCCTTCCCTTCCGGCACGATGAGAAACGACCGATCGTCCATCGTCGTTGTCAGCATGGTATAGCCGCCCTGATAGTAATCGACTGTAAAATTCTGGGCGTAGCTAAGCTCCATGCTGCTTTCATAGATCAGCTCCGCCTCCGCCGGCTGCTCCTGCTGCGTCTCGGGAGCCGAAGAAGGACTGCTGCAGCTTACCTGCGCCGTCAGTCCCAGCAAAAGCAGACACAGCAACCCCTTTTTTTTCATGCTCATACTCCTTATTCCGCCGCTTTTGCCGTATCGGAACGGAACGTAAGCGTATACTCGATCTCATGCGGCGTACTCATTGCTACCGTATCGCCAATGACCGTTACCGGCACATCCAAAGCCGGAACCGGAATTTCAAAGACGCTGTTTCCTTCCGTTTGAAGCGGCAGATATTTCTCATTATCCACGATCATATAATCATAATTTGCACTGTTCCATTCTACGGTTGCCGTTTTGTTTTCTCCGGCTACCGTAAGCTTCGCCGGAGAGAGGATTTTTGCTTTTCCGCTTCCCCCTTCAAACGTAAGCTCTATGGTATATTCTCCGTCCGCAAGGGAGGTTTTTTGCCCCTCCGTTTCTTCCTTTGGCAGCGGATGGGAAACCTTTACCTTATGGTCGTACCATTTTCCCTTTGTTCCGATCAAAGCCAGATCGAATTCTTCTTCTACCGCCGGAACCGGTACGTCAAAGCCATAGACCTCTTCGGTAGAACCGTCGCTGTAGGTAACGGTGTCCGTCGTCGGCTCAAGCAGCTTCGCCCCTTCCTTTTTCGCATCCTTTGCCAGACCGGAATAAAGATTTACGATATTCTTGGAACCCAGAGAAATATGAATGGTCATAGCTCCGTTTTCTACGGTCAGCGTCCCCTTTCCGTCACAGGCTTCGTTTACCCGAAACATACTGCTGTCCGTTTCAAAATCCGCTGTGTATACCCCGTCCGGCAGCTTTTCGCTCTCCGTCTGCTTTTCGCCCTCCGTCTGCCGGTTTTCCGTTTCGGAAACGACCGCTTCGGTTCCGGACTGCGGCTGCTTGGCGTCCTTGCCGGCGCATCCGGCAAGAAGCGCGCACAACAATAAAATTCCCGATATGTTCGCTCTTTTTTTCATTCTTCTCTCCTATTGATCAATTACCGTTTTTGTATGCTCCGCATAAATGCGCTGAATCGCTTCAATTTCTCCCATTCCGCGTATCTGCGTGTCCACACTGTTAAATTTGCCGGAAGCGGTAAACATGCTTACCCATGAATCTTCTTCTTCGCCCGCCATATCGTTGTTCGCATGATCGCCAGCCACCACCATCAGCGGCCTCAGAACGACCGAGGTATAACCGGCTTCTGCAACCGCCTCTATGATCGCCTCGCAGGAGGTTTCTTCCGGCTCTCCCTCTACCGTTCCGATAAATACATTGTCATAGCCAAGCTCCGCCATCTGCGCCTGCATCTGGCTATACGTAACCTTTGCGGAATGGGAAGTGCCATGTCCCATAAATACAAACGCCGTACCCGCTTCTTTTGCCTCCGCAAGACTGCCATATCCCGCAGTTTTTACCGCCTCAGCCGTCAATGCTTCCGCAACCGCTTTTTTATCCTCATTCAAAACGGCGGCGTCCGCACCGACCTCTCCCAGCAGCGGCTCCGCAACCTGTACGGTTTCAAACTTCTCCCGATACTGCTCCACCGCCTCCATCAGCTCGTCGTATTCCGCTCCATGCATTAAATGAGTCGGCTGTATCACAAGATGTTTTACCTGATTGGAAACCGCGCGCTCTAACGCCTGCTCCATGTTGTCGATTTTTTCCCCGTCTCTTGCCTGTATGTGGTTAATAATCGTCTGTGCGGTAAACGCCCTCCGGACCGACCAGTCCGGAAACGCCTCCTGAAGCGCGTCCTCAATTCCTTTGATATCCGCTGCCCGACTGTCGTTAAACGACGTGCCGAAGCTGACTACCAGAATTTCTTTTTCGCCGATTTCGTCCTGATTGCGCGGATCGTCTTTGGACGCGTCTCCGGTATCTCTGCCGAAATAATCCGGATCCGCATTTTCGCCCTCTACCATTGCTTTCTGCTTCTCCGTCAAAGCATCCCATGCCGCTTTTGCCGCAGCACACTGCTGATCGGTCTGCTCGGTCCTCTCCTGAACATAAATGGCGTCAATCAGCGCCGCTGCCTCCGCCGCAGCCTGTTCGTCCGTTTTCTCGCTGCTCTCATTTTGAACGGAGCTTTCGCTTCCTCCGCCGCAGCCGCTTACTCCCGCTGCCACCATGACCGCTGCCAGAACCAATACCACAATCTTTTTCTTCATGTTTTTCCTCCTTTTGCCCTTCGCTTGGTTTGTGCAAAAAACGCCTGTTTCAGACGCACAAACAGAAAAACCCTTTGCCGGATAACGGGAAAGGATCTGTACACAAAAGAAGCATTCGAAGAAATCACAAGCGGCGAAATCCTCCTATGCCAAACGTACAGCCAATGAACTCGTGGCCTGAAACAATTGTTTCCGTACTGCAGTCAGGCAGGTCTCCCGGCTCGGAGCTCACTGCATCCGCCATCTTCCCAGTTTCCCAGTGATCTATCGGCTTCTGCTCCTTCCTTACGGTGACGAGTTCGCACAGGACTTCCACCTGTTTCCCTTTTCACCAGAGCCAACGGGAATCCCCATTGCTCTGACACCTGACTGCACAATATAAAATTCATGCTATTCTATCATATCTTTTTTAAAAATGCAATCTGCTGTTGCCACAAAAAACGCCGTACGGTATAATCGGAATAAAATTACAGATAAAAGAAAAAATAAGGAAAAAGGGGGAAAACAGCACCATGATCTATGACGCTGCCATTATCGGAACCGGTCCTGCAGGAATTTCTGCGGCGCTGAATTTAAAAATACATGAGAAAAACTTTATCTGGCTGGGCAGCCGGCAATTAAGCGAAAAGATTTCCAAAGCGGAACGGATCTCCAATTATCCCGGATTTTTCTCCGTTACGGGAAAGGAGCTGACGGATGCGTTTACGCAGCAGATTTCCCAAATGCAGATTGAAATTACGGAAAGCATGGTCAATTCCGTTCTTCCGTTTGACGGACATTACGCTTTGATGGCGGGGGAAAATTTTTACGAAGCGCAGACCGTTATCCTGGCTACGGGAACCGCCTTTACCGCGGCGCTGCAGCAGGAAACGGACTGGCTCGGAAAAGGCGTCAGCTACTGCGCTACCTGCGACGGCGGACTTTATCGTGACAAAACCATTGCCGTTATCTGCGGAAACGCGCGTTTTGAACATGAAGCGCGCTATCTCGCAGAACTGGCAAAAACCGTATATTTTTTCCCGGAATATCCGAACGCCTCCGACCTATCGGAAAATACCATAAAACCATCGCAAAAACCGGCTGCCGTCGAGGGGGAGCAGCGCGTTACGGGGCTGCGCCTGAAGGACGGCACGCTGCTTCCGGTTGACGGCGTCTTCTGCCTGCGGGATTCCGTCACGCTGTCCGCGCTGCTGCCCAATCTGCAGATGCAAGAAAACCACATTGCGGTAGACCGCCGCATGGCGACTAATCTGGCGGGATGCTTCGCCGCCGGAGACTGCACCGGAAGGCCTTATCAATATACCAAGTCCGTTGGAGAGGGAAATGTTGCCGCGCACAGCGCAATCGAATATCTGGCGTCCCTATAATCGGACGCCAGATTGACGTCTATGACATGGAACGCAAGCACAGTGCTAAAAGAAAAGAACTGATTGTAAAGAGGATTCCAAAATGATACACTGATAGTAACGACATTTT
>CANQCX010000079.1 GCA_947591115.1 uncultured Lachnospiraceae bacterium
ATTACGGTTGAAACGGGAGCGGGCGTGAAAACGCTTGCGCTTTTTGTGGAAGACGGAAAGGTAACGCAGGTGCGCGTAGATATGGGCGAGCCTGTGTTAAAGCCGGAGGAGATTCCGGTAGAGGCAAAGGGCAGCAGGGTAGTAGCCGAGCCGATTCTGGCAGCGCAAAAGGAATGGCTCATGACCTGCGTATCTATGGGAAATCCTCACGCAGTCGTATTTGTAGAGGACGTAAAACAGTTAGAAATTGAAAAAATCGGGCCGCAGTTTGAAAACCATGTCCGTTTCCCGAAGCGCACCAATACGGAATTCGTTCAGGTGCTTTCCCGAAACGAGGCGGTCATGCGCGTATGGGAGCGCGGCTCCGCCGAAACATGGGCGTGCGGAACCGGAGCCTGCGCCGCAGTAATGGCGTGCATTTTAAACGGCTATACCGAGCCGCAGGTACGGATGCATTTAAAAGGCGGCGACCTCACGATTGAATATGTTCCGGAAACCAACCATGTTTTTATGACGGGACCGGCAGTCGAAGTATTTACAGGAGTTTTTTAAATGCCTATTATTGAAATGTGAAAAAGGAGTAACCCATGCAGATTCAGAAATTACTGGAAAGAATGGAATACACCCTGTTAAGCGGGACGGCGGAAACGGAAATTTCCTCGCTGGCGTACGATTCCAGAAAGGTTAAGGAGGGTTCCGCGTTTGTCTGCATTTCCGGTACGCTGCGCGACGCGCATGAATTTATACCGGAGGCGGCGGCGAAGGGCGCAAAAGCGCTGATCGTGGAAAAAGACGTGCCGCCGATAGAGGGCGTAACGATCATTAAGGTGGACGACAGCCGCAAGGCGCTTTCCGTTATGGCGGCGGCTTATTTTGATTATCCTGCCGAAAAATTAAAAACGATCGGAATTACGGGCACCAAAGGAAAAACGACGACGACTTATATGGTCAAGTCCATTCTGGAATCCGCAGGGATCCGCACCGGACTGATCGGAACGATTGAAACCATTATCGGCGATATGCATATCCCATCCGACCATACCACGCCGGAATCTTATATCGTACAGGAGTATTTTGACCGGATGGTAAAAGAGGGACTGGATGCCGTAGTGATGGAGGTGTCTTCTCAGGCGCTGATGCTGCATCGGGTATACGGCGTTGAATTTGACATCGGCGTGTTTACCAATCTGGAGCCGGATCACATCGGCACGAATGAGCATAAGGATTTTGCGGATTACATGCACTGTAAAAGCCTGTTGTTCCGTCAGTGCCGTCTGGGAATTTTCAACGGGGACAGCGAGCATCTGGCAGGGATTTTAAACGGGCATACCTGCAGCGTGGAAACATACGGCTTCGGCGGGGAAAACGACTGGAGAGCGGTTCAGGCGGAGCTTTTAAACGAACATGGCGCGCTCGGCGTGCGCTATCGCGTGGAGGGAAAGGCTTCCTTTGAGGTAGAAGTCAACGTGCCGGGGCGTTTCAGCGTTTACAATTCGCTGACCGCGATCGTGATCTGCCATCATTTTGGAGTGGAAAAAGAAGCCGTAATAAAGGCCTTGCGCGAGGTACGCGTCAAAGGGAGGATCGAGATCGTTCCTGTGACCAGACGCTATACGCTGATGATTGATTATGCGCACAACGCTATGGCTTTGGAAAGTCTGCTGACCACGCTGCGGGAATACCATCCGAAGCGTCTGGTCTGTTTGTTCGGCTGCGGCGGCAATCGGGCAAAATCCCGAAGATATGAAATGGGAGAGGTTTCTTCCAAGCTGGCGGATTTGACCGTTGTAACGTCTGATAATCCGAGAAACGAAGATCCGATGGAGATCATAAACGACATTCTTATCGGCGTTCAGAAAGCGGACGGCGCGTATGTCAGCATTCCGGATCGGAAAGAGGCTATCGCGTACTGTATGCAGAATGCACAGGACGGCGATATCATTGTCCTCGCGGGAAAAGGACATGAAGATTATCAGGAGATATGCGGGGTAAAGCATCATATGGATGAACGGGAGCTGATCGGGGAGATCATTCAGGAGAATCCAAAGATCCGGCTGTAGAAGCAGAAAAGCATATACGGATGCAGCTTCGCAAGCGTTAATGGAGCAGCAGATCCATGAGATACGCGTAGACGTCTTCATTTTTGTTTTTCCATTGATGGCAGATCGCCTCCGCCTGTTCTCTGGTTTTTACCGCCAGAGTCAGGTCGATGACGGATCTGCCGTCGGAACGGACCTGACAGCGCACCGCATAATCCTGCTGCGTCGTTTTATAATAGTCCGCAACAACGGAATTTTCCTGCCGGAACTGAATCCGGTTCTCTTCAAAAAATTTCTGGATATCCCGAAGGATCCCGTCCGAAATTTTATCTTTAAAAAATCCCAGCGTTTCTTTGCCGGCGGCAGTCAGGGAATACTGCGTATTGGAATGCGTAGGAACCGCAAGAATCAGGCCGGAATCGACCAGATTTCCGATTACCTCCTGAACGCGGAAGTAATCGGTATATTCCTGCTCCAGAAAAAAATTGGAGATCTGCGTATTGCTCAACGGAAAACCGGCTTTGTCCAGCATACACAGGATGGTCAGTTTATAAATAGTAAACGGATTCGCCAAAAAAATCACTCCTTACATTTGACGGCATTGCTGACCGCTTCGGCAACGCGCGGATCAAAGGCCTCCGGCATAATGAAATCCTCGCTCAGCTCCTCGTCGCTGACCAGAGCGGCAAGCGCTTCGGCAGCGGCAAGCTTCATTTCTTCCGTAATCTGGGAAGCGCGTGATTCCAGCGCGCCCTTAAAGATGCCCGGAAAAGCGATGACATTGTTGACCTGATTCGGGAAGTCGCTCCTTCCGGTGCCGACAATCCTTGCTCCGGCGGCTTTTGCCAGATCCGGCATGATTTCCGGAACCGGATTTGCCATTGCAAAGAGAATGGCGTCCCGATTCATGGAAGCAACCATTTCCGGCGTAACGATGTTCGGTGCGGAAACGCCTATGAAAATATCCGCGCTCTTCAGCGCGTCGGCAAGCGTCCCCTTTTTCTGCTCCAGATTCGTAACCTCGGTCATTTTTTTCTGCATCCAGTTCAGATCCGGATCGTCCTGATAAAGGATGCCTTTCCGGTCGCACATGGTTATATTGGAAAAACCGTAGGTCAGAAGCAGGCGGGTAATGGCAATTCCGGCGGAACCCGCGCCGTTTACCACGACCTTGCAGGCTTCCTTCTTTTTTCCGGTCACGCGCAGGGCGTTGATGACTCCCGCCAGTACGACGATCGCCGTCCCATGCTGGTCATCGTGGAAAACCGGAATATCCAGCTCCGCTTTTAAACGCTCTTCGATTTCAAAACACCTCGGAGCCGAAATATCCTCCAGATTGATGCCGCCGAACCCCGGCGCAATGTTTTTGACGGTGGCAATGATTTCCTCGGTGTCCTGAGTGTCCAGACAGATCGGAACCGCATTGACGTTTCCGAATTCTTTAAACAGAACGCATTTGCCCTCCATGACCGGCATGGCGGCGTAAGGCCCGATATTGCCCAGTCCCAGTACGGCGCTTCCGTCGGAAACGACGGCGACGGTATTGGATTTCCATGTATAGGTGTAAGCCGCCTCTTTGTTTTCGGCAATGACCTTGCAGGGCTCCGCAACGCCGGGCGTATAGGCGATCGCCAGATCTTCTCTTGTGTTTACTTTTGATTTTGCGGTGGTTTCCAGCTTCCCGTTCCATTTTTCGTGGAGGGAAAGCGCTTTTTCTTTCTGATCCATTTTGGTTCTCCTGTTATCAATTGTTCGTAGACTGTACAATGCAATTATGATACCATTCTTATTTTCACAAATCAAGAAGAACGTAACGGTTCGGCCCTCAATTAAAAAATAGGACTTCCTATCCGCAAAAGTTTGTGCTATAATGCAGTAAAGTACATGATTAGTTCGTATGTCATTTCCGACAGAATACCCCGGGAGAAAGAGATAACAGAACAGATAAGGAGTTATATTTTATGAGAGAAAAATATGAAAGTCTTTCCGCATCCGTATTGCGGGATCTGGCAAAAGCGAGGGGATTAAAAGGAATTTCCACGCTGAAAAAGAGTGAGCTGGTGGAGCGGATGCTGGAAGAAGACGAGAGGGAAAAGCGCCGGAAGGAGGAGCAGGAAGAGACGGAGCGCCGCAAAGCGGAAGAAAAGCGCAAGACAGAGGACAGGCATAAAACGGACAGCGCCGCCCATAGCGGAAGCGTCAGGGAATCCGCTGCAGTCTATGCGGGCAAGGAGAGCGGCGCCGCCGATCCGATGGCGATCAAAGAGGACATTGCCAATCTTGACAGCGGGATTTCGGTCAGCGGAATCTTGGAGGTCATGCCGGACGGCTTCGGTTTCCTTAGAAGCGAGAATTACCTGCCGGGCGAAAACGACGTATACATTTCGCCGTCCCAGATCCGCCGGTTTAATTTAAAAAAGGGCGACATCGTAACGGGCAATACCCGCATCAAGTCCCAGAATGAAAAGTTTTCCGCCCTTTTGTTTGTAACGGGCGTCAACGGCTGTCATCCGTCGGAGGCGCAGAACCGCAAGAGCTTTGAAGAGCTGACGCCGATTTTCCCGAACCGCCGGCTGCGTTTGGAGCGTCCGGGATGTTCGGTGGCAATGCGCGTGGTCGATCTGGTTTCTCCGATCGGAAAAGGCCAGAGAGGTATGATCGTTTCCCAGCCGAAAGCAGGAAAGACCACGCTTTTAAAAGAGATTGCACGCGCGGTAACCAGCAGCAATCCCGAAATGCACCTGATCATATTGTTGATCGACGAACGACCGGAGGAGGTAACCGATATTAAGGAGGCCATTACCGGAGAAAACGTCGAAGTCATTTATTCCACATTTGACGAACTGCCGGAGCATCACAAACGGGTATCGGAGATGGTAATCGAGCGCGCGAAGCGGCTGGTAGAGCATAAGAGGGACGTCATGATCCTTTTGGACAGCATTACGCGTCTGGCAAGGGCGTATAACCTGACGGTTCCGCCAAGCGGACGTACCTTGTCCGGCGGTCTGGATCCGGCGGCGCTTCATATGCCGAAGCGTTTCTTTGGCGCGGCAAGGAATATGCGCGAGGGAGGAAGTCTGACGATCCTTGCAACGGCGCTTGTGGACACCGGAAGCAAGATGGATGATGTCGTGTTCGAGGAATTTAAGGGCACCGGCAACATGGAGCTGGTGCTGGATCGGAAGCTTTCCGAGAAGCGGATCTTCCCTGCGATCGATATTGTCAAATCCGGAACCAGACGCGAGGATCTGCTTTTGGATGCGGATGAACAGGCGGCGGTCGATATCATGCGGAAAGCGTTTAACGGAATGCGCGCGGATGAAGCGGTGGAAAACATCCTCAATCTGTTCGCCCATACCAGAAACAACGCGGAATTTATCCATAATGTACGGAAAAATCGTATTTTGTAAAAAATACTATTGCAATCGTTATGCGCTTATGCTACAATAAATAAGCTGTTTATCGGGATGTAAACGGACGAACCTGTGATCCTTCGCAGCAAATATCATATGCGGATCGGGCATACGGGTATAGAAGGATACAGCAAATTGTAGACGATAAGAATAGAAGAGGTGAAAATCATGAGAGAAGGAATCCATCCGGATTATTATCAGGCAACGGTAACGTGCAACTGCGGCAACACTTTTGTAACAGGCTCCACCAAGCCGGAGATCCACGTAGAAATCTGTTCCAAATGCCATCCATTCTACACCGGACAGCAGAAAGCAAGTCAGGCGCGTGGACGTATTGAGCGCTTCAATAAGAAATACGGCATGTAACAGAATACCGAAAGGTTACGACAGGTTGAGGTTGATAAAATCTCAACCTTTTTTTCCTTGTGCCATAGGAAAGGAACAATGCATATGAGATATTCGGGAATCGGCGGACAGGCGGTTATGGAAGGCGTCATGATGAAGAATCAGGAAAAATACGCCATTGCGGTTCGTAAGCCGGATCATGAAATAGAAATAAAGGTTGAACAGTATCAAGGCGCGGTCAAAAACCGCAGACTGCGCAATATTCCGATTTTGCGGGGCGTTTTTAGTTTTATCGAGTCGCTGTATCTGGGGATGAGTACCTTGATGTATTCCGCTTCTTTTTTTGAGGAGGAGGAAGCGCCGGAGGAAAACAAAAAAGAAAAAAAGGAAAAGTCGGATGCTGTATGGATGGGAGGGACGGTAGCGGTGTCCCTGCTGATCGCATTCGCGCTCTTTTTTGCCCTGCCCTATTTTCTTTCCGGCTTTTTTCAGAAAATAACGGATTCCGAGATTGTCCTTGCATTGCTGGAGGGAGTGATCCGGCTTGCTATTTTTATCGGATATATCGCGGTCATTTCCATGATGCCGGAGATCCGCCGCGTATTTATGTATCATGGCGCGGAGCATAAATGCATCAACTGTATTGAACATGGTTTGGAGCTGAACGTGGAAAACGTACGGAAAAGCTCCAAGCAGCATAAGCGGTGCGGAACCAGTTTTCTGCTGATCGTAATGCTGGTCAGCATTGTATTTTTTATGTTTATACGGGTAGATTCCAAAATCCTGCGGCTGGTTCTGCGTCTGCTGCTGATTCCGGTCATAGCGGGTGTTTCGTATGAATTTATCCGTCTGGCAGGACGTTATGACAACTGGTTTTTCAATTTACTGAGCCAGCCGGGACTCTGGATGCAGAGAATGACCACAAAAGAGCCGGATGATGAAATGATCGAAGTCGGGATTGCTTCGGTAGAAGCGGTTTTTGACTGGAAAAGCTGGCAGAAAGAAGTTTCCTTATGACCTATCGTGAAGCAAATGAAAAAGGCAGAGAAATTTTATACCGCGCCGGAGTGGAGGAAGCAAAAACCGATGCATGGCTTTTGCTCTCGCGGGTGTGCAAGATCGACCGGACGTTTTACTATACCCATGCGGAGGAACGCATGGACGTCGAGCAGGTCGAGCAGTTTGTACGGGTAATCCAAAAGCGCGCGGAGCGGATTCCGCTGCAATATATTACCGGCGAACAGGAATTTATGGGATTGGTGTTCCATGTAAATTCCAGCGTGCTGATCCCGAGACAGGATACGGAAACGCTGGTAGAGGAAGCGTTAAAACGCATTACGTCGGGAATGCGCGTGCTGGATCTTTGCACCGGCTCGGGATGTATTTTGATCAGTATCTTAAAAAATGCGCCGGAGGTAGAGGGATTCGGGTACGATATTTCCAAGCAGGCGCTTATCGTAGCAAAAGAAAATGCCCGTTTAAACGGCGTTTCCGCAGTTTTTGAGCGCAGCGACCTGTTGGAGCAGGTCAGCGGAAAATTTGATATGATCGTATCGAATCCGCCGTATATCCGGACGGATGAGATCGTTTCCCTGATGCCGGAGGTGTCGCAGTTTGAACCGCTTCTGGCGCTGGACGGGAAAGAGGACGGACTGTATTATTACCGGAAGATTACGCAAAAGGCAAAGGAGCATTTGAATTCCGGCGGAATGCTGCTGTTTGAGATCGGTTACGATCAGGGGGACGCCGTATCGGAAATGCTTCGGACTGCCGGTTTTGAGGATGTTCAGGTCATAAAGGATCTAACCCGCAGCAACCGCGTGGTCTATGGAAAGGTATGAGGTAAGGACATGTTTGACAAATTAGAAGATTTATTGCACCACTATGAGGAATTGATGAATACCTTGAGCGAGCCGGATGTGGCAAATGATGCGAAACGGTTCCGCCAGTTGATGAAGGAGCAGAGCGATCTGGCGCCGATTGTAGACGCTTATAAGGAATATAAGCAATGCAGGCAGAATATCGAAGACTCCCTTACGATGCTGGAGGAGGAAAGCGACGAGGAAATGCGCGATCTGGCCAAAGAGGAGTTAAACGATTCCAAAACGCGGTTGGAGGAGCTGGAAACAAAGTTAAAGATTCTGCTGCTGCCGAAGGATCCCAACGACGACAAAAACGTCATTGTAGAGATCCGCGCGGGGGCGGGCGGAGACGAAGCGGCTCTTTTTGCGGCGGAAATTTACCGTATGTATATTCATTACGCCGAAAGCCAGCGTTGGAAGGTGGAAACGCTTGAAGTGGAGGAAATCGGCATCGGCGGCATGAAATCTGTGAATTTTATGATTACCGGACAGAGCGCCTATTCGAAAATGAAATACGAATCCGGCGTTCACCGCGTACAACGTGTGCCGGAAACCGAGTCGGCGGGAAGAATCCATACTTCGACCGTTACGGTAGCCGTTATGCCGGAGGCGGAAGAGGTGGATGTGCAGATCGATGAAAAAGATATCCGCATCGATGTCATGCGCGCCTCCGGAAACGGCGGACAGTGCGTCAATACGACCGATTCGGCGGTGCGCCTGACGCATTATCCGACCGGTATCGTAATCTACAGCCAGACGGAAAAATCACAGCTTCAGAATAAGGACAAGGCGTTTGCCCTGCTTCGCGCAAAGCTCTACGATCTGGAGCTGCAGAAGCAGCAGGATGCGGAATCCGCCGCGCGGCGCAGCCAGATCGGAACAGGAGACCGTTCCGAGAAGATCCGCACCTATAATTTCCCGCAGGGGCGCGTCACCGACCACCGCATCAATCTTACGCTGTATAAGCTGGA
>CANQCX010000080.1 GCA_947591115.1 uncultured Lachnospiraceae bacterium
GGCGGTTCGAGATGTCGGACGGACTGATGAAATTAAACGGAAAACGGATCGTATTCAAAGGGGTAAACCGTCATGAGTTCAGCTCCGTAAGCGGACGCGTTCCAAACAGGGAAGAAATTCTTCTGGATATTGTGACAATGAAGCAAAACAATATCAATGCGATACGAACCAGCCATTATCCGGACGACTCCTTCCTCTATGAGCTGTGCGACCTCTATGGGATTTATCTGATCGCGGAAAACAATCTGGAATCGCATGGTTCATGGGAAGCCTGTCAAAAAGGAGCGGCGGACGAAAGCTATATCGTTCCAAAGGATAAAGAAGAATGGATGGGAATGATGCTGGATCGCGTCAATTCCTGCTATCAGAGAGACAAAAACCACCCGTCAATTTTGATCTGGTCTTGCGGCAATGAATCCTACGGCGGAAAAGTCATTTATGAAATGTCGCAGTTATTCCGCAAGCTGGATCCGTACCGGCTGGTGCATTATGAAGGGGTATTCCATGACCGCAGGTATAACGATACCAGCGATATGGAGAGCCAGATGTACCCGTCGGCGGAGAGCATACGGGAATTTTTGGCGGAGCATAAAGACAAACCGTTTATCTGCTGCGAATATACCCATGCAATGGGAAATTCCTGCGGCGGAATGCATAAATATACGGATCTGACCGATACCGAACCGCGTTATCAGGGCGGCTTTATCTGGGATTACGTGGATCAGTCGATTTATGCAAAAGACCGGTATGGCAGATGGTATCTTGCTTATGGCGGCGATCTGGACGACCGGCCGTCCGATCTGAATTTCAGCGGAAACGGAATCGTATACGGAGGGGAAAGGAAGCCTTCTCCGAAAATGCAGGAGGTCAAATTTAACTATCAGAATATTTCGGTCCGTTTTGAGGAGGAAAGCTATACCGTCCAAAATAAAAATTTATTTATCAATACGGATGTATATGATGCGTATGTCATTCTTCAGGAAAACGGCAGGGAAGTCCTAAAAGTGCGCACGCAGCTTTCCGCCGCGCCTCTTTCGGAAGAAACCTTTCCGCTGCCGAAGGCGGTTTTAGAGCGTCTGGAAAATGCAAAACAGGCAAAAGAGCAGGGCAGGGAGACTATGGAATATGCGGTTACGGTTTCTTTTGTGCTGAGGGAGGATACGCTTTGGGCAAAGGCGGGACACGAAGTGGCATTCGGACAGCATGTCTGGAAAAAACCGGTTCTTCCGTATGCGTGCAGCGCGCCGGTGGAAATCGTAAACGCGCCGAATCATCTGACGGTGCGCGGAGAGAATTTTTCCGCAATCTTTTCCAAAGTCAGCATCGGAATGATTTCCTATGTTTACGGAGGCGTGGAAATGCTGCCATGTGTTCCGCTGCCGAACTTCTGGCGCGCGCCGGTGGACAACGACACCGGAAATCTGATGCAGCAGCGTTATGCGCAGTGGAAGATCGCCAGCATGTATATTACGACAAAAAGCGCGGGACGCTTTGAAGATACGGCGCCGGTTATTGAACCGCTGGAAAACAGCGTGAAAATTACATATACCTATCATATGCCGACCGCACCGGCAAGCAGCTGTCAGGTACGGTATCAGGTATTTGGGGACGGAACCATTGAAACGACGCTGATGTATGATCCGGTTTTGGAGCTTTCCGATATGCCGGAGTTTGGAATGATGTTTAAATTTCATGCGGATTATGATATAATCAAATGGTATGGACTGGGAAGCGAGGAAACATACGCGGATCGCCGGCGCGGCGCAAAGCTCGGCCTTTATGAAAACCATGTCAAAGATAACATGGCGGAGTATCTTGTGCCTCAGGAATGCGGAAACAAATGCGGTGTCCGTTATGCCAAAGTCGTAGACCGCAAGGGACGCGGAATGCTCTTTTTCGGGGATGAACTGTCGTTTAGCGCACTGCCTTATACCCCGCATGAGATTGAAAATGCTGCGCACGCCTATGAGCTGCCGGAGGTGCATTATACCGTTGTACGGGTGGCGGAAGCGCAGATGGGCGTCGCGGGCGACGATAGCTGGGGGGCAAGAGTGCTTCCGGAATATTTATTGGATGTTTCCGGAAAAAAGGTCTTTACTTTCTGCTTCCGAGGGATATAGTATAGATAGAAGACAAGAGCAGGTATACAATCTGGAACAAGGAGAAAGCGTATGAGCAACTTTATCAAAGGTATGGATTTGTCCACGCTGCTGGAGATGGAGAGATGCGGGGCAAAATATTATGATCATGGGAAAGAAACGGACATTCTGGAGATTATGAAAAACCATGATGTAGACACGATCCGTCTGCGGTTATGGAATGATCCGAAATCAGAGAAGGGAGAGCCATACGGCGCGGGAAACAATGATCTGGATGAGACGATCGCCATCGGGAAAAAGGTAACCGAAGCCGGCTTCGGCGTTCTCTTAAATTTTCATTACAGTGATTTCTGGGCGGATCCGGGAAAACAGATCAAGCCGAAGGCATGGACGGGATACGGAGTAGAGGAGCTGGAGCAGGCGGTATCAGAATTTACTGAAAAATCCCTGACCAAGATTTTGGATGCAGGCGTAAACGTTACCCTGATCCAGGTTGGAAACGAACTTTCCAAAGGGTTGTTATGGCCGGAGGGAAGTATTCCAAACTATGGGAATATCGCAAAATTCGTAAGCTCCGGCATACGCGCCTGCCGGAAGGTAAGACCGGATATTCCGATCATGGTGCATTTGGATAACGGCGGCAATAACGAACTGTACCGTACATGGTTTGATCATTATTTCCAAAATCAGGGAGAGGATTTTGAATATATCGGACTTTCCTACTATCCGTTCTGGCATGGCAGACTTCAGCAGCTTGAGGACAATATGAACGATATTGCTGTCCGTTATCAAAAGGATCTGATCGTTGCAGAGGTTTCCATGGGATATACGATGGAGGATTATAAAGAGTATGAGCAGCTTTCGGATGAAGAACGGAAAGGCTATGCGACAAGACCGCATCTGATCGAAAATATTGACTATCCGATGACGGTACAGGGACAGGTAGACTTTACGAAGGATTTTCTGCATCGTGTTGCAAATGTCGCAGAGAATCATGGATGCGGTTTCTTCTGGTGGGAGCCGGCATGGATTCCGGTACCGGGTTCCGGCTGGGCGACGCCTGCCTCCCTGAAATATATGAACGATCCGGGACCATGCGGCAACGAATGGGCGAATCAGGCATTGTTTGATTACGACGGCAATAAACTTCCGACATTGGAGGTTATTCGGGACTTTAAAAAATAAAAAAATTGGGATTGACTTTCCCGCAGTATGCAGTATAATAGAACCAACATATGAATAAATGTTCATATGTTGGTTCTATTTTTATCATAGCAGGAAGAAAGGCTGCCGGCGGCAGGCTTTCGGTATTAGCGGGCAGATGCTGTCCGGTAAAAAGAAGGGAGTAAAAATATGAAAAAGAGTTACAAAATCGAGGTAGACTGCGCAAATTGCGCCAATAAGATGGAAGAGGCGGCAAAGAAAACGCCGGGAGTAAAAGATGCGGTGGTAAATTTTATGACGCTGAAAATGAATGTGGAATTTGAAGAAGGACAGGATGCCAAAACAGTCATGGAGGCCGTAAGGAAGAACTGCAAAAAAATAGAGGACGACTGCGAAATTTATTTATAGAAACGTGGGGAACGGAGAGAACGATGACAAAAAAGCAAAAAAAAGTCCTGATACGGATCATAACGGCCGCTGTGCTGATGGTGGCGCTGGAGCTGCTTCCGGTTACCGGTTACGTCCGGTTTGTCCTGTTTCTGGTTCCGTATCTGATTCTGGGATATGATATTTTAAAGAAAGCCGTAAAAGGCATTTTAAACCGGCAGGTATTTGACGAGAATTTTCTGATGGCGGTTGCGACGATCGGAGCCATTGCGCTCGGGGAGTATACCGAGGGCGCGGCGGTTATGCTGTTTTATCAGATCGGCGAATTGTTCCAGAGCTATGCGGTCGGAAAAAGCCGGAAAAATATCAGTGAGTTGATGGATATACGTCCGGATTATGCTAACATCGAGCGGAATGGGACGCTGGAACGCGTCGATCCGGATGAAGTGGAGATCGGCAGCATCATTGTTGTGCAGCCGGGAGAAAAAGTCCCGATTGACGGCGTGGTTATAAAAGGCCGTTCTACGCTGAATACAAGCGCGCTGACCGGAGAAAGCCTTCCGCGTGAAATCGAGGAGGGAGCCGAAATCATCAGCGGCTGCATCAACATGACAGGCGTGCTGAAGATCCGTACCTCCAAAGAATTCGGAGAATCAACGGTATCTAAGATTTTGGAGCTGGTAGAAAATTCCAGTTCCAAGAAATCACGCTCGGAAAATTTCATTTCCAAATTCGCCCGTTATTATACGCCTGCCGTCTGCGGCGGCGCAGTGGTGCTTGCGGTGCTTCCTCCGCTGGTAAGGCTGGCAGCAATGGGACTTTCGCCGGAATGGAGCGTTTGGATTTATCGTGCGTTGACGTTTCTGGTTATCAGCTGCCCATGCGCGCTGGTCATCAGTATTCCGCTGAGCTTCTTTGCGGGAATCGGCGGCGCGAGCAAAGAGGGAATTCTGGTTAAGGGTTCCAATTATCTGGAAACGCTTTCCCAGACCAGATATGTCGTATTTGATAAAACCGGAACCCTGACGCAGGGCGTTTTTGAGGTTAGCGGAATTCATCATAACCGCATGGAGGAGCAGCGGCTTCTGGAATATGCCGCCCACGCGGAAAGCGCGTCCTCCCATCCGATCAGCAGAAGCCTGAAGGAGGCGTACGGAAAAGAAATTGACCGGAGCCGCGTAACCGATGTTGAAGAAATCGGCGGAAACGGAGTCCTTGCCAAAGTAGACGGAGTCCGAGTTGCGGCGGGAAACGATAAGCTGATGGAAAAACTGGGAGTGGAATATCATCCCTGTCATCATGTCGGTACGGTGGTGCATGTTGCGATTGACGGCGCATATGCCGGACATATCCTGATTTCGGATCAGTTGAAGCCGACAGCGAAAGAAGCCGTTGCCGCACTGGGCAGGGCGAAGGTCGAGCGTCTTGTTATGCTGACGGGAGATGCCGCAAACGTCGCAAAGCATACGGCGGAAGAACTAAACATTACCGAGGTCTACAGCCAGCTGCTTCCGGCGGACAAAGTGGCAAAAGTCGAGGAATTGCTGGAAAGCAAGCGGGGAAAGGCAAAACTGGCGTTTGTAGGAGACGGGATCAACGACGCTCCGGTCTTGTCCCGAGCGGATATTGGAATTGCAATGGGCGCGCTGGGTTCGGATGCCGCGATTGAAGCGGCGGATGTCGTACTGATGGACGACGATCCGGTCAAAATCGCAAAGGCCATTAAAATTTCCGAAAAATGTATGAGAATCGTTTATGAAAATATTGCGTTTGCCATTGGAATTAAGATGATCTGTCTGATTTTGGGCGCGCTGGGAATTGCCAATATGTGGCTGGCGATCTTTGCGGATGTCGGCGTGATGGTTCTGGCGGTACTCAATGCCATTCGCGCCCTGTTTGTGAAGAAACTTTAAGAAACCGATAACGGTTAAAGGATGGAAAATCACTATGTCGGAAAAAGAATTTGATTGCTGCGAAACTGTGGAGATTCATGAGGAACTGCTGAAAATTGTTGAAACAACGATGCCGGAGGAAACGGAGCTTTATGACCTTGCGGAGTTGTTTAAAGTATTCGGGGATTCTACTCGGATCCGGATCTTATTTGTGCTTTTTGAAGCGGAAGTATGCGTCTGCGATCTGGCGGAGGCGCTGCATATGACACAGTCGGCGATCTCGCATCAGCTTCGGATATTGAAGCAGAGCAAACTGGTAAAAAGCCGCAGGGAAGGAAAATCCGTTTTCTATTCCCTTGCGGACGCGCATGTCCGCACCATCATTGCACAGGGGCGCGAGCATATTGAAGAGGATTAGCCGGCTAAATAACCCATAATTTTCTGAACGTAATTTTGTGTTTCCGTAAACGGAGGGATTCCGCCGTACTTGTCCACATTGCCGCTTCCGGCATTGTAAGCGGCAAGCGCCAGCGATATGCTGCCGTTATATTTTTGAAGGAGCTGGGAGATCAGTTTCGCACCGCCGAGAATATTGTCGTGCGCATTATAAGCGTCGGAAACCCCAAGTTCCTGTGCGGTTGCAGGCATAAGCTGCATGATCCCCATTGCGCCGGCGCGGCTGACCGCGTCCGCCTGAAAATTGGATTCCGCTTTTGCAATGGCCTTCAAAAGGGCAACATCCACGCCGTATGTTTCGGAGGCCTCCTTAAAATAGGCGTTCAGCTCCTCGGAGCAGGCAAATACGCCGGAATTCGGAACGGAAGCTCCGGAAATCGAAGCGGCTGAACCGGAAGCCGCAGTGGCTGCATCGGAAGCGTCTGCATTGGAAGCAGAAGCCGCCGCAGATTTATCGAGCGCAACGCTGCTGTCGATCGGAGCCGCAGATTTTTCACTGCTGCCGGAAGCCGTCGGAATCGGCGTATAATTGGAAATCCCCAGCATGGCGGCAATTTCCGAGTTCAGGTCAAATCCCTTTTTGCCAGACTGTCTGGCTTCGGCAACCGCAAGATCTACCGTCATTGCGTTCAGCGCGCGTTTGGCGGAACGAAAAGCGGCGTCAAAGGAAGGATCGGCGTTTGCCGCCGGAGTCTGCTTTGTTTGCCGCGTAGTTTGTTGGTCAAAATATGGCAGTATCGTAAGATTCATCAGATGATTCCTTTCTTTGCGTCATAGGAAATCCGACCGGATTTTCATGACATAAAAAAGCCTACGCATAACGTACAAAATTTATATCGGTAAAAAAAGAGGAAAAGTTTATACGTACGGATGAATTTTGTTGCGATTATAGCAGAAATATATGCTTTAGGAAAGAAAAAGAAGAAAATCTCTTGAAATCGGAGGGTACATGTTGTAGCATATTGGAAGCAGACAAAGGAGAGAACAATATGAAGAAAATACCGTTTGTTACGAAGGAGCAGGTGGAGGAAATCGTAAAAACATATCCGACGCCGTTCCATCTTTACGATGAAAAAGGGATTCGGGAAAATGCAAAGGCGGTCAAAGAGGCTTTTGCGTGGAATTCGGGATTTCGTGAATATTTTGCAGTGAAGGCCAATCCGAATCCGTATATTTTAAAAATCATGAAGGATTACGATTTCGGCTGCGACTGTTCCTCTTATACAGAGCTTATGCTGGCAAAATCCTGCGGCTTCGATGGAGAGCATATCATGTTTTCTTCGAACGATACTCCGGCGGAGGAATTCGCTTATGCCAATGAGCTGGGCGCGATCATCAATCTGGACGATCTGACGCATGTGGATTTTCTGGAAGAAACCATCGGGCATATTCCGGAAACGATTAGCTGCCGCTACAATCCGGGCGGCGTATTTGAATTAAGCAACGGGATCATGGACAACCCCGGCGACGCCAAGTACGGAATGACGAAAGAGCAGTTGTTTACGGCGTTTCGGCTGTTGAAGGAAAAAGGCGCGAAGAAATTCGGCGTTCACGCGTTTCTGGCAAGCAATACGGTTACGAACGAATACTATCCGAAGCTGGCGAAGCAGCTCTTTACGCTTGTTGCCGAGCTTCATGAGCAGACAGGCTGTGAGATTGCGTTTGTCAATCTTTCCGGCGGCGTGGGAATTCCTTATACGCCGGACAAAGAGCCGAATGATATCCGCGCCATCGGCGAGGGCGTGCGTAAGGTGTATGAGGAGGTTTTGGTACCGGCAGGACTGGGCGGCATTAAGATTTACGCGGAAATGGGGCGTTTTATGCTTGGACCGTACGGCGGACTGGTTACGAAGGCAATTCACGAGAAGCACACATATAAGGAATATATCGGCGTAGACGCATGTGCGGCAAATCTGATGCGGCCTGCCATCTACGGCGCTTACCATCATATTACGGTGCTGGGCAAAGAGGACGAGCCTTGCGAATATACGTATGACGTTACCGGCTCGCTCTGTGAAAACTGTGATAAATTTGCGGTAAACCGTAGACTCCCGAAGATCGAAAAAGGCGACTACCTGTTTATCCACGATGCCGGCGCACATGGGTTTGCAATGGGATATAATTACAACGGAAAGCTGCGCTCCGCAGAACTGCTGCTTCAGGAGGACAACAGCGTGAAGCTGATCCGCCGCGCGGAAACGCCGCAGGACTATTTCGCAACGTTTGATTGCTTTGAGGACATAAAAATCGAGAGGTAAGAAGCAGTGCGGCTGCATCTGACGATATCTGACGATATCGTAAAATTTGGTCTTGATTTTTTATTCTTAAATGTTATAATAAACTTAATAAATATGAAAGGATGTCAGACTTGGTTTTGACAGATGGGTGCAGAACATGACAAGAGCGTACGCAGATATCAGAACAAAAATAGACATTGATCATATTATAAATGATATTGATCATTAGTTTCTGAAAATATTACGGAAGAGAATATATGGGGATAGAACAAACTATAATATTA
>CANQCX010000081.1 GCA_947591115.1 uncultured Lachnospiraceae bacterium
TTTGTCTGATCCCATATGGAAAAAATCCGAGTGCTTCCGTCGCTGTTTCGGAAGGCGTCGTCCGTAATCCGTATTCCGGTGTCAATAACGGCAACAAAAACACCCTGTCCCTTTAAGGACAGGGCGGACTGGTTCTGCAGCCGCAGGATCCCGCTGATCTCCAGACCGGTGCTTTCCACCAGTCCAAAGCATTTGGGAATTGCGGAATACGTATAGCGTTCCACCGACATATCCGGCATACCGTTCCGGTTATAGTACCATACCGCATAGCGGCCGTTGATCTGCTGAACGCACTCCGGCGTCCGGAGCGGATTTCCCGCTTCGTCGGATACGACGATAAATTCATAGGTTTCTTCGGAAGGAATGACGACACTGCAATCCATAGATTCCTGCCTTTTGATTTTCTGTCACATCATTTTATGCCGGGCTGGCGGCTTCTATGACAGGTAAAGTAAATCGTCTGGTATTCCTCCGCTACCTTTTCCAGAAGTTCCATTCCATGTTTTGTTTTTTCTTCGTCCAGATTGACAAACGGATCGTCCAGTATCAGAAACGGCTTTTCCTCCTGATACATGGCATCCACCAGCGCAAGGCGCATACAGATTCCGAGAAGATCCTGATATCCTGCGGAAAGCCACCGGACGTCCCGCAGCTCTCCCTGCTCTTTTCTGCGGACAGAAATGTTGGCGTCGATCATCCAGTCGTCCTCCTCCATTCCCGCCAGCAGCCGGTAATACTTGCGGAACGCGTTGGACAGCGGCTCCATATAACGGGCGGTAAACTGCTCCTTCGCGCGCTGCAGATATTCCTGTGTCAGCGTAACGATGCCGTATTTTCTGGTTTCCGCCTCCTGAAGCCGGTTCCCCTCCAGAAGCTCCTGCTCCTTCTCCTCTTTTAGATCCAGCTGCTCCTGCAGATCCTCCATCTGGCGGCTGTACTGCTCGATCCCGTTTCGGACGCTCTCCACCTCCTGATCCAAAAGATGAATGTTTCCGTTGATCTCTTCCAGGCTGCCTGAATTCTGGGATTGTTCAAAGAGCTCTTCTACATTGGTGCGCGCCTCAAATTCCTGCTTCCGCTTTTTCGCCTTTGCCGCTTCCGCTTTGGCAAAACGCGCCTTTGCCGCCTCTGTCTGGATCAGGGCAAGATCCTCCGTAATGACTTCTCCGAAAACCAAACCGAACGAACGGCCGAATGTTTCTAATTGCACCCGTCTTTCCCTGCATTTTTTGTCCAGCTCCTCATACCGGCGCTGCTTCTGCCTGAGTTGTTCATACTCCTGAACATCGTTTTTCAGTTCAAATAATTTCTGCGCATACATGCCGGTGTCGCAGTAAATCTGGTAGGTTTCCAAAAAGCGTTTGGTTTCCGCCGTAATCTTTCGGATTTTTTCTTCCCGCTCCCCGCTCTGCTGCTGCAGACCGCTGATCTCCTGCTCCCGATATTTTTTATCCTTTTCCCATTCCAGACGGCGCACATATAATTCCTTTTCCGAGCTGCGCTTTTTTTTGATGCCGAGCAAGATCAGAACCGTCGCGGCAATCAGCAGGACGATTCCGAAAATCGGCAGGAATTTTCCCGCCGGATAGGCGCCCTGCAGTACAAATCCTGCGATAATGCCCGCAATTCCCAGGCCTTCCAGAACGATTCCCGTTTTCCACATGCCGCCGCCCTTTGCTTTGCCCGTCCGCGGCGCATGTTCTTCCTGCGGCGTCTGTTTTTCCCTTTCGGTCAGCTGCGTAAGAACTCTTGTCCGTTCTTCCTTCAATTCCGGCATCTTTGCCCATTTTTCCATGACCGCGTCGATCTGCTCCGCCGTCGGAATCGAACCGGCAAACATTTCGGAAAGCCTTCCAAAATCTTCCATATCGCCCACCGTCATCTGGCTGTGCTTTAAAAGCGTCTGGTCTTCTTCCAGTATGCGCGCGGACTTCGCCTGCCGGCTCAGCTGCTCCTCGTCCGGTATTCCCGCCGGAAACAGTTTTTCGAATTCTTCCGCAAGTCCCTGTTTTTCCTGATACTCGTCACAGAGGGACTGATAGAGATTCCTCTGCTCGCTCCTTCGGCTTTCCTCGCTGGCTTTGCGCAGTTCCTTCACATAAACGTCCCTTTTGCGGGAAAGCTCTTCTTTTTTGCTTTCCTCCTCCTTTAAACGGAATTTCAGCTCGCTGACCGCCGTCTCCGCCGCCTCATAGCTTTTTAATTCCTGCTCCAGCTCGGTCAGGGCGTTTCTCCGTTTGCGCAGGCTTCCCGTCGCGCGATTCGGCGACATCTGGTTGGCGAGATTTTTCAGCCGTTCCTTCGCCGTTTCGTAATTGTTGATATCATTGGTGTTTTCCGCAAGGTTTCCCAGCTTGGCGTTGATGGCATCCGAGGTATGGCTCTCGCAGTCGTTTTGCGCGATAAAAATGCTGCGCTTAAAGGAGGCGCTGTCCAGCTCAAAAATTTCCTCGCCTACGTTGCTGCTGAAATCCACGCTTTCCAGATTGGTGGAAAGGTCGTAAATATGAAATTCGTCGCTTTTTTCCGTTTTTCCAAACGTGCGGCTGATCCGGTAGGCCCTGCTCCCCAGTACGAATTCCAGTTCGCCCCCGTAGACGCCTCCCTGCCAGGGGCGGTAGCGGTTCCGCTCTTTTTCAAATTCGCCCGGCGCCTTTTTGGAGTCGAAGCCGAAAAACATGACTTTGATGAATGCGGCAAGCGTGCTTTTCCCCCACGCATTCGGCTGTTTGATCACATTGATCCCGTTTTTGAATTCTACGCGCAGATCTGAAATTTTTCCAAAGTTTTCTATATAACAGCTTCGTAATATCACTTTTATATCTCCTCTCCCGACAATGCCTGCAGACCGCAGCGGATGACCTCTGTCTTTTGGGACTCCTCCAGATCGGAGGCCAGTACGGTACGGATGAATTCGCCTTTCAGTGAGGCATCCTTCTCATAATCGCTGTAACGGACCAGAAGACCGGTCGCATTTTCCACCCTGACCAGATAAAAGTAATCCGCAAAAAGCTCCTCGAGATAATCGCAGTTTAATTCGCACTCGACATCCAGTTCTCCGGTCAGTTGTATTTTCACGATGCTTCTGGCCGGATAGTGGACACGACTGATCTCCTCCTCGATCCGCTTCGCCGCTTCGTTGGTCGTCATGATGCCGGTCAGCTCCACCGGAAGCGTGTAGATCGTACGCGAGGCGATGCTGACAAAATGCGCTTCCGCGTTCAGCGTTTCCTCGTCGATGTCCAGCAGCACAAATCCTTTTTCCCCGCATTCGTCAAATCCGCGCCCCTCCAGACAGCCGGGATAACAGTATACACCCCGATTGTCCAGCCTCCGGCTCTGATGGGTATGAACATGTCCCAGCGCAAGATAGTCGATATTTTTATTTTTCAGCTCGTTCAGGCTGATGACCTCCGCCCTGTTCTTGCTCTGGTAATCGCTGAGCTGCCCATGCAGCATCACGATGTTGTAGGTATTGTGCGGCAGAACCAGCGAATGATACGCATACGCCTGATTTTCCTTCGTCAGCTCCAGACCGGAGATCACGATGCTGCCGTAGGTGTAATCCGACCACCGCTCCCCGAACAGCTTCAGATTCGGCGGCACTTCCTTTAGCTTTGACAAAAAATTATCGTTGTCATGGTTTCCGCGCAGATACAGAAAATCGATCTGCGGATGGCTTACGATGACATCCCGAACCGTATTGCGCGCCAGCGCCGATACATTTCTGGTATCGAACAGGTCGCCGGAGATCAGGATAATGCGGACGCCATGCATAGTCGCGTAGTCCGCCATATGTACAAATGTACGGAGCAGCTCCTGTCTGCGCTCCTTTGCCTGCTCTCTGGAAAAATTCGACGACATGCGCGCGTCCAGATGCAGGTCGGCACAATGGATGATCTTCATAGTTTCCTCCTGAATGTATTTTCCGAAAAAGTCTGTTTCCCTCTCTGAAAAAGAATGCTATAATTACTATATCAATTTTTTTGAGGAGAATCTATCAAATATGAAAAATTTTTTAAAAGGAGTAGACATTTCTTCCCTTCCGGAGTATCTGGAGGCCGGCGAAGTGTTCTGCGACGAACAGGGACAGCCGACGGAGGCCTTCTCCCTTCTGGAAAAAAACGGGATCAATTCCGTCCGCATCCGGATCTGGAACGATCCTTCCGCCGTACCGGGCGCAAAAGGGCACTGCGGTCTTGCCGATACGGTGGCAATGGCAAAGCGCATCAAGGAACACCATATGCACTTCGTACTGGATTTCCACTATTCGGATTTCTGGGCGGATCCCGCCAAACAGCGGAAGCCGCATGAATGGGAGCATCTGTCCTTTGAAGAGCTGCAGCAGGCGGTTTACGACTATACCTATCAGGTACTGGAAACCCTGCGCGGCGAGGGATGTCTGCCGGATATGGTTCAGGTCGGAAACGAAATCCGCAGCGGACTTCTTTTTCCGGACGGCGCTTACCCGAAGCATGAAAATATCGCCAAGCTGCTCAATGCCGGCATCCGCGCCGTCCGCGACCAGTCTCCGGAGATTTCCGTTATGATTCATCTGGATCAGGGCGGACGCTATTATTACCTGCGCGACTGGTTCGACGCTATTTTTGCCGCCGGACTGCAGCCGATCGATGCCATCGGCATTTCCTTCTACTCGTTCTGGCATGGTACGTTTATGGATCTGCGCGATTCCATGCGCCAGTTGATCGAGCGTTACCATATTCCGGTATACGTTGTGGAAACCGCGCACCCCTGGCGGCTGTGCAAGGGCGGACAGGTTTCCGGCGAGATTATGAAAACGGCAGGTCTTCCGGCGGGCATCGACGAGCAGGTCAAATCCCTGCAGATCATTCTGCAGATCGTATCCTCCATGCCGGAGCATATGGGCGGCGGCATCTACTACTGGGAGCCGTTCTGTCTGCCGGACCGCGGTTACGGCACTTGGGCGGAAAATATGGGAATGCTCGACTGCGACCGGAAAGCGCTTCCCGTACTCGCGGCCTACCGCGATTTTTCTCCGGAGCATCCGCCGATTCCGGATCTGGATTCGTACCTCGAAAGCCTCTATGCCATCGATGAGACGCTGATTCCTCCTGCCGGAACGAATCTGATCCCGAACAGCGACTTTTCCGACGGGGACGACGGCTGGTGGATCGAACCGGATCCCTGGGAAGTGACTACCAAGATCGAAAACAACGAACTCTACGTTTCTTCCGACCAGAATTACAAGCTGCATCTGTACCGCGACATCCATCTGGACAAGGCGGGGCGTTACCACCTGTCCGTCGAATACCGCGGCACGAATACGACCGGCGTTAAGATTTTTTTGTATCTTTCCGTTATTACCTGCAACGGAGAAACGTCTTATTCCAAACAGATTTTCCCGACCGACGTCGGATTTGTTACTTATGAGCTGGAAGAAATGGAGCTTCCTGCCGGACAGATCCGGATCGGCGTGACGATGGATACGCCGCCGGTATTCGGAAGGATCCGCAATTTCCGTCTGGTGGAGCTGGAACGCTGAATATACAAAAAAGGGTGTCCCAAACGTCATTTCCAATGACGAAAGGGATGCCCTTTTTTATGAAAAACGTTCCGGATAAAAAATCATTCTCAGCCGGAGGCTCCCGCACGCTCCGGAAGCGCCGGAATCCCGCGCATCTGAATCTGCGGTCCTCCTTTTTTCTCAATGTAATCGCGCGTTATGGTAATCGTTCCGATATTGTCGTCCTTTGGAATCTCATACATGATATCCAGCATAAATTCCTCGATGATGGCGCGCAGCGCACGCGCTCCGACCTTCTTTTCTTTTGCCTTTGCCGCAATAGCATGAAGCGCGCCGTCTTCAAAGATCAATTGGACCTCGTCCATTGCCAGCAGCTTCTGGTACTGCTTGATAATGGCGTTCTTCGGCTCGGAAAGGATACGCACCAGCATGTCCTCGGTCAGCGCCTCCAATGCAAACATGACCGGAAGCCTGCCCAAAAATTCCGGTATCATGCCGAACTTGCGCACATCCTCTACCGCCACCTGCTGCAAAAGATTCTCGTCTTTATCGTATTTATCCTTCAGATCCGCCTGAAATCCGATCGAAGATTCTTTGTTCAGACGCTCTTTGATGATTTCCTCCAGCTCCGGAAACGCTCCGCCGCAGATAAACAGGATGTTTTTGGTATCGACCGTAGTCATCGGAACCATCGCGTTTTTGCTGCTTGCTCCGACCGGCACTTCCACCTCCGCGCCTTCTAACAGCTTTAGCATCCCCTGCTGCACCGATTCGCCGCTGACGTCCCGCTGGTTGGTATTGCGTTTCTTGGCGATCTTGTCAATTTCGTCAATAAAAATGATCCCATGCTCCGCGCGCTCGACGTCGTTATCGGCTGCCGCTAAAAGCTTGCTTACGACACTTTCAATATCGTCGCCGATATATCCCGCTTCGGTCAGCGACGTTGCGTCCGTAATGGCAAGCGGTACGTCCAAAAGACGCGCAAGCGTCTTGACGAGATAGGTCTTTCCGCAGCCGGTCGGTCCGATCATCAGCATATTCGACTTTTCGATTTCTACGCCGTCCTCCACGTCGGACATCACGCGCTTATAGTGATTGTAAACCGCCACCGACATTACCTTCTTGGCATGCTCCTGTCCCACTACGTATTCATCCAGACTTGCTTTGATCCTGTGCGGGGCCGGAATGGAGTGAATGTCCAGCACCGGCGTTTCCTTTTTTTCTTTCGGCTTTTTCTTTTTCAGCTTCTGGCTCTCCGGAATTCCGCCTGCAAAATCGGAAAGATTGATCATGCTGATATTGGGCATCTTGCCCAAATTCATGTTGATCATGTCGTTAAAATTGATCCCTCCGCCGCTCATCGTATCGAACGTCTTCTGCATACAGTCGCTGCAGATGCAGATGCGGTCCTGAATATGGATCATCTTCCCCGCAACATGCTCCGGTCTGCGGCAGATATAGCAGACGTCCTCGTATTCTTCCGTTTCGTTGTGAACTTCGTTTTTATCCTGATTCTCTGACATTATGTTCTAACCACCTGTTCATTATCAATTGTTTAAAATCCGCGATTCCATCTTATTATACGTTAGACGGTTCACAAACACAAGCCGCAACGCTATCTTTTCATTTTTCTTTTAGAATTCTGCAGCGCCGGTAGAGCCGGTAACAGAACTCCGCATCCTCCCTGCTGATCTCATGGGCAGAAAATGCCGCCTCTTTTGCAATCCGCATAAATCCCGCCCAATCCGCTTCCGAAATCTGCGGATAGGACTTTGCCAGCACCCTTTCGTATTCGCGGTCGGTCAGATTCTGCTTCCGTATCTTTCCCGTATACAAAAGCTTCCGGTAGAGCCTTCGGTTCATCCTTTTTACCGCTCTTTTGTAATTTTTCCGTTTCAGGTCTTTTTCTATCTGCATACGGAAGCGCCGCAGCGCGCGTTTTCCCTGCCAAAAGAGCAGTCCCGCCAAAAGCAGAACCGCCGCGGCAAGTCCCAAGAACTTCAGCGCCGTTTTTGCGGCCGACGCCGTCTGCGCTGTTGTTTGGGACATATGCGCCGGCTTTTGCTCCGTTTCATTTTCCGGCAGTTCCTCCGTTTCGCTCTCGCTTTCCGTTTCGGTTTGGGTTTCCGTTTCGCTGTCGCTGTCGTTTTCGTTTTCGTTCTGCGTCTGTCCGGCAGGCTTATCCTTCGTTTCGGTAGGAAGTTTACTTTCCTTCGTTCCAAATCCCGGCGTCATCTCAATCGGAACCCATCCGATTCCATCCAGATAAATTTCCACCCATGCATGTGCATTCCGGTCTTTGACGCTTGCCGTATAGCCGCCGTCGGCATTCTTTTTAAAATCTTTGGCTTTTACGATATAACCCGAGGCATAGCGCGCCGGTATGCCGCATTCCCGCAAGACCAGCGCCCCCGCGCTCGCAAAATGCATACAATAGCCTTCGCGATTTTTCGAAAGAAAATATTCGACCGCATCCTCTCCCTCCGGAATATCGGAAAGATTCAAGCTGTAGCTGCACCTTTCATCCAGCAGTTCACTCACAAGCGACGCCAGTATCAGCCGATTTTCATTCCGATCCTGGGCGCTTCCCGTCTGATACATTCCGCGGTAAAAACCGGCGTCTATCTGGTAGCCAAACAGAATATCCGCCAGCTTGGTATCGTTTGGTTCTTCCACGAAACGCTTGGCATATTGATCATACCATTCCAGCTTGGCATCCTCTTCTTCCTCCTGATAAATCCTATTCATCAGAAACCGATAGAGATCCGTATTGTTATTTCTGCCGGATATCGACGTCGTTTTCTTAAAAAACCCTTTTTTTGCCCGTCCGTCGTCCACAACCGAGATTCCTTTGGCATGTTCCAGATCCGTAAAATAAGGAATGCAGGCGTCGCT
>CANQCX010000082.1 GCA_947591115.1 uncultured Lachnospiraceae bacterium
GCAATTAATAAGATTTAAATTAAGAAAGGACATTCCCAGATTTCTCTGAAAATGTCCTATACATATCATTGATATTCATGTTGCATATGTGTTGCATACCGTTTGAAATCCAGCACATCTGACAAGGTTCCACAACTTCTGTCACCCTTGTAAAACGGACTTTTCCTGATATCTCCGTTTCCGAAAGATTATCTCTTACTGAACTGCGGTGCGCGTCTTGCAGCTTTGAGACCGTATTTCTTACGCTCTTTCATACGCGGATCTCTGGTCAGGTAACCTGCCGCCTTTAAGGTCGGCCGATATTCATTGTCCACCTGAAGCAGCGCACGTGCAATTCCATGACGGATGGCTCCGGCCTGGCCGGAGTAACCGCCGCCCTTTACGTTGACCAGAACATCAAACTTATCCAATGTCTCGGTTGCAACTAACGGCTGGCGAACGATCGCCTTTAATGTTTCCAGACCTAAATACTCGTCAATATCTCTCTTATTGATGGTAATTTTACCTGTGCCCGGTACTAAATATACTCTGGCAACAGATGATTTTCTTCTTCCGGTTCCGTAATATTTTGTAGTAGCCAATGTACTTTACCTCCTTACCGATTAGACTTCCAAAGCTTCTGGTTTCTGAGCTGCATGTTTATGCTCCGGACCTGCGTATACGAATAATTTCTTATACATATCGCGTCCCAGCGGTCCCTTCGGAAGCATTCCCTTAACCGCATACTCGATCACACGCTCCGGATGCTTTGCAAGCATTTCGCGCAGTGTCGTTTCCTTCATGCCGCCTACATATTCCGAATGACGATAATAAATCTTCTGATCCAGTTTTCTTCCGGTTACTTTTACTTTCGCTGCATTTACCACAATGACGTAATCGCCGGTATCCATATGCGGGGTAAAAATCGCTTTATTCTTTCCTCTTAATACTTTTGCAACTTCGGAAGCTAAGCGTCCTAATGTTTTGCCTTCAGCGTCAACTACATACCATTTTCTTTCGATCGTAGCAGGACTGGCCATAAATGTTTTCATCGGTTTTCCTCCTTAAAAATTAAAACACCTTACCTTTGAGCAACCTGAAATCTCGTATGTCCGGACGCTACTTCACATCGCTCGATCTTACTTTATAGTTCAAATGCTCGCCGGGGCTATGGCTTGCATTTCTACACTATCACAGACTTCCATATTATAGTACACGAATCCACGTGTGTCAAGATTTTTTTCACAAACAAAACTCAAGATTCAAAAACAAGATTCAACAGCCAGACTCAAGACAGATATTCAATTCCGACCAAGGTCAATCCATGCGCCGGCGCCGTCGGCCCCGCAAATTCCCGATCCCGCGCCGCAAGAATGTCCGTTATCTGCTCCGGAGCCAGATTTCCGCGTCCCGCCTCAATCAGCGTCCCTGCGATAATGCGCACCATATTGTACAAAAAACCGTTTCCGGTTACACGAATGGTAATCCGGCTGTCTTCTTTTTGCACGCTGCACCGGTAAATGGTGCGCACCGTCGTTTCCGACTGCACGTGTACGGAGCAAAAACTTTTAAAATCATGCTCGCCTTCCAGCAATGCCGCCGCTTCCTGCATTCTTGCAGCATCCAGCGGATAATAATAAAAATAATGATCCAGCCGCATGGTCGGCACCGGAAACGTCCGGTTTAAAATGCGGTATTCATATGTTTTCCTGCTTTTGGAAAAACGCGGATGAAAATCCGCCGGCACTTCACAGGAATCCTGAACCACGATATCCGCGGGCAGGCGCTGGTTTAACGCATAGCTGAATTTCTCCGCCGCCATTCGGGCATTGGTATCAAAAACGCACACATTTCCAAGCGCATGTACGCCGGCATCCGTTCTGCTCGCGCCGGTTACCCGCACCTCCTCGCCCAAAAGAGAAAAAAGCGCTTCGTTTAGTTTCTGTTCAACGGTCACTGCATTCGGCTGTATCTGCCAGCCGCTGTAATTGGTTCCATCGTATGCAACCACTAATTTTATGCGTCTCATAGTTTCTTCCTTTATCTCCGCTCCGTTGCCCGTAGCTTACTGCGGGAACGAAAGCAGGATCCTAGCGGCAGCGACAATGACCAGAAACAGCAGGCAGATCCCATATGCGATCCGGTCATCTCTCCGATACTGAAGCGGTTTCATTTTTGTCCTGCCCGCTCCTCCGTTATAGCATCTCGCCTCCATCGCCAGCGCCAGATCGTCCGCTCTCCGGAACGCCGACACCATCAGCGGCACCAGAAGCGGCACCATATTTTTCGCGCGCCGAAAGATATTTCCATGTTCAAAATCTGCGCCTCTTGCCATCTGCGCTTTCATAATCTTATCCGTTTCCTCCATCAGGATCGGGATAAACCGGAGCGCAATGGACATCATCATCGCAATTGCATGAACCGGAATATTAATCTTATTTAACGGCGACAGTGCTTTTTCCAATCCGTCCGTCAACTGATTCGGCGTGGTAGTAAGCGTCATCAGCGACGTTCCTAAAATCAAATAGATCAGGCGGAGCGTCATGATAACCGAGTTTGTAATTCCCACGTCGGTAATCTGAAATCTCCAGAATTTCCAGAATACGATCTCTCCGGGCGTAAACACCAGATTAAAAAAAGCGGTAATCAACAGCAGGATCACGATCGCTTTCAGTCCTTTTACCATATAAGAAAAAGGGACTTTGGACAGCCGGATGACGCTCATCAGGCATACGGTAATGATGCACAGTCCCAATATTCCTTTAAAACAAAACAGGGCGATAATATAAATCAATGTTGCAAACAGTTTGACTCTTGGATCCAATTTATGAATGACCGAATCCGCCGGATAATACTGTCCTATGGTAATATCTCGAATCATAATTTTTTCCTTTTTTATTTACTGCATCGCATTTAAAATGCTTTGCTCCGCTTCCTGAAGCGTTGTTGCGTCCAAATCCACCGGCAAGCCCTGTTCCCGAAGCTCATGCATCAGGTATGTGACCTGAGGAGCAGCCAGACCGATCGATTCCAGTTCCTTATAGTGGCGGAATACCGTTTTGGGAACGTCGTCATAAAGCACCTCTCCCTGATTCATCACAATGATCCGATCCACGTATTTTGCAACGTCCTCCATACTGTGGGAAACCAGAATAACCGTAATTCCCAGTTCTTTGTGCATATCCGCGATCAAATCCAGTATTTCATCACGTCCCGCCGGATCCAGTCCCGCCGTCGGTTCATCCAAGATCAGCACCTCCGGCTTCATTGCCAGCACGCCCGCAATCGCCACACGCCGCTTCTGCCCTCCGGAAAGATCAAACGGCGGCTGGTAATATAATTCCTCCGGAAAACGGACGTTTTGCAGTGCCTCATAGGCACGCAGCTCTACCGTACGCTTGTCCAGTCCCTTGTTTTTCGGTCCAAAGCAGACATCTTCAAAATTCGTAGTTCCAAACAACTGATGCTCCGGATACTGAAACACCAGTCCGACGCGTCCGCGCAGCTCCCTCATATCGTAATCTTCATCATAAATATCGGCTCCGTCCACATAAATATGTCCGGATTCCGCGCGGAGCAGTCCGTTTAAATGCTGGATCAGCGTTGATTTTCCGGAACCGGTATGTCCGATGATTCCGATAAACTCGCCTTTGGCAATGTTTAAATTCACATCCTTCAGCGCCTGAATTTGATAAGCGGTTCCCTGACTGTACCGGTAATTTACATGATCCAAAATCATCATATTCCCATCCAGAGCCGCATCTTTTGGGGACTGTTCTTTCTCTTCCTTCGGGTTCTGCTGTCCGGTCTTTGGATGGACGCCGTAGGTTTTGCAGATGGCGGTCAGTTCATGGACAAGCTCTTCCCTTTTTAAAATTCCGCTCGAAAGCGGCAGTCCGTCCTTTTTTAAAAAATCCGCCAGCAGCGTAATCTGCGGCACATCCAGACGATGCGCCTTTAACTCATCCACTTTGGAAAAAACAGCGCGCGGCGTTCCGTCCATAATGATTTTTCCGTTTTCCATCACATAGACATGATCCGCCTCCACGACCTCTTCCATATAATGGGTAATCCAGAGAACCGTTACCCCTTTTTCCCGATTCAGCGCGTGGGCGGCAGCCAGCACCTCTTTTCTTCCGTTCGGATCCAGCATGGCTGTCGGTTCATCAAATACAATGCACTTCGGCTCCATCGCAACGACGCCGGCGATCGCAACCCGCTGCTTCTGTCCTCCGGACAATTTATTGGGAGAATGCCTGCGGAATTTTTCCATTCCGACCGCATGAAGGCTCGCATCTACGCGTTTTAAGATTTCCTCCGTCGGCACGCCGAGATTTTCCGGTCCAAAACCGACATCCTCCTCTACCACGCTGGCTATGATCTGGTTGTCCGGATTCTGAAATACCATACCTGCGCTCTTGCGCACGTCGATGATATTTTTCTCCTCGGAAACGTCCATGCCGTCTACCCAGATCGTTCCCTCGCTCGGCATTAAGAGAGCGTTGATGTGTTTTGCCAGCGTGGATTTTCCGGAACCGTTATGACCCAGTATGGCTATAAACTGTCCCTGTTTTACATCCAGACTGACATGGTCTAACGCGGTAGTGATCGACTCTACGTTCCGTTCCTCATCGCGCCGTATAAATTCATGTACTAAATTTTTGGTTTTAATTATGCTCATTTAGTCGTCCCAGTTCAGCCTGTGAAGCTGTCCTTCCAGTTTCATATCGGAAAATCCGTTCTGCCGCAGCGCCTCATACAAAAGGATTGCCGCCGCATTGGAAAGATTTAACGAACGCGTTTCTCCGATCATGGGAATCCGCACGCAGTTTTGGGGATGGGATTTTAGGATTTCCTCCGGAATTCCCGCGCTTTCCTTCCCAAACATCAGAAAACAATCCGGCTCATACGACACATCGGAATACACCGTCCGCGCCTTAGTCGTTGCAAAATAAATTTTGGCATCCGGATTTTTTTCCGTAAACTCCGCCCAATTGACATATGTAGTTACGTCAATGTCTTTCCAATAATCCATTCCCGCGCGTTTCAGCTGCTTTTCATTCAGTGAAAATCCCAGCGGTTCGATCAGATGCAGCCGCGTTCCGGTCGCCGCACAGGTACGGCCGATATTTCCGGTATTTGACGGAATCTCCGGTTCATGCAGGATAATGTTTAATGCCGCCATTTTCGTTCTCCCTTAATTACTTTTCCTGTGCTTTTTCCCTTAACTCCGTAATAAATTCCTCAATTCTTCCCAGCGCAAGTTTGAGGTTTTCCATAGAATATGCATAGGAAATCCGGATAAAGCCTTCGCCGGATGCGCCGAACGCCGTTCCCGGCACTACCGCAACCTTCTTTTTCTTTAACAATTCCGTAGCAAATTCATCCGAGGTCATGCCAAATTCCCGAATACATGGAAACGTATAAAACGCGCCAAACGGTTCAAAACATTCCAGTCCCATTTCCCGATACCGATGCATCAGATAACGCCGTCTTCCGTTGTATTCGTCGCGCATCTGCTGCACGTCGCCGTCGCCGTTTCGCAATGCTTCCACCGCCGCATACTGGCTGGTGGTCGGCGCACACATGATCGCAAACTGGTGGATTTTGAGCATCTGCTCCACAATCGCTTTCGGTCCGCAGGCATACCCAAGCCTCCATCCGGTCATTGCATGGGATTTTGAAAATCCATTGATCACGATCGTCCGTTCCCTCATTTCCGGAAGCGAGGCAATGGAGACATGATGATCCAGATAGGTCAGCTCCGAGTAAATCTCGTCGCTGATCACAAACAGATCATGGCGGAGGATTACTTCCGCGATCGCTTTGAGATCCTCTTCTTCCATGACGGCTCCGGTCGGATTATTCGGAAACGGAAGCACCAGTATTTTTGTCTTCGGCGTAATCGCCGCTTCCAGCTGCTCCGCCGTCAGCCGGAAATTATTTTCCTCTTTCAGCTCGATTACGACCGGAGTCCCGTTTGCCAATATCGCGCATGGCAGATAGGACACATAGCTTGGCTGCGGGATTAAAACTTCGTCGCCCGGATCCAGCATCGCACGCATCGCAATGTCGATCGCCTCGCTTCCTCCTACCGTAACCAGAATTTCATCGTCGTAATGATACGACAGACCGTAACGCCTTTCCAGAAAACGGGAAATTTCGATCTTTAATTCTTTCAGTCCCGCATTGGAGGTATAAAAGGTTCTGCCTTTTTCCAGCGAATAGATCCCCTCATCCCGTATATGCCAGGGCGTATCAAAATCCGGTTCCCCGACGCCCAGCGAAATAGCGTCCTCCATCTCGCTTACAATATCAAAAAATTTCCGGATCCCCGACGGTTCTATCGTTACAATCGTTTTTGATAATGGGTTTCTCATTATAACATCATAATCCTTTCATCTTTTGCCGGCGCAGCCATAACGGTGCCATGATCCTTGTATTTTTTCAGTATAAAATTCGTCTTGGTGCTCAGTACGGTATCTAATGGAGAAAGTTTTTCCGAAACAAACTGGGAAACCTCCCGCAGGGTTTTCCCTTCGATCGTTACCATAAAATCAAATCCGCCGGAAATCAGATATACGGAATTGACCTCCGGATAATTATAGATCCGCTCCGCCACCTTATCAAAACCCATTCCCCGCTGCGGCGTTACGCGGACCTCGATCAGCGCCGTTACCTTTTCGATCCCCGCCTTATCCCAGTTGATCAACGTAGGATATCCGCAGATAATGTGCTCGTTTTCCATTTCCTCTAATTCTTTTAAAACCGCCGTCTCATCTACGCCAAGCGAAATCGCAAGCTCCGCCAGATTGATCTTGCTGTTTTTTTCAATATAAGTCAGAATCTTTTCTCTCATAACCTTTTCCTTTCCTGCTTATTCTATGATTTTATGAATTTCATCCGTCTGAACCGTTTCTAAAAATCTGCGCTCGCCATCCCGAACCAGCACACGATCGTTTCCTTTGGTCGCTTTCCCGATGACCGCCGCGCGTCCTCCCTCCTTTTCAATGGCGCGGACAACCGTATTTCCTTCCGCCGCCGCGATCAGCATACATCCTCCGCTAATCAGTTTATAGGGATTCAAATCAAAAAATTCACAAATTTCAACCGTTTCCTGCCGGATGGGTATTTTTTTTAAGTCAATTTCCAGTCCGACGCCGGAGCTCTGCGCCAGTTCCCAGAGTGCGCCGTAAATTCCGCCCTCCGAAGCATTGTGCATCGCTGCGGCGCCGGACATCATGGCGGCTTTTGCTTCTCGCCAGACCGGAAGATACCGCTCCAATTCCGCCGCCCGCTCGATAAACGGCTGCGCATAGCGCGTGCGGAGAGCTTCCTCCTTCTCTTTTGCGAGAATGACCGTACCCTCCAGACCGATCCAGTTTGTGACCAGAATGTCCATTCCCGCCATAACCGAAGACGGTTTTTTCAGGCAGTCTTTGGGGACTTTTCCGATGCCGGAAACCGTAACCAGCGGCGCACGTACGGCACGCGTGACCTCCATATGTCCGCCTACGATCTGGACTCCCGCTTCCCTGCAGGTATGATCCATTTCACAGATCAGCTCCCTGAGCTGCGTTTCGTTCATAGACGTCGGAAGCAGCAGACTGACCAATACGCCTGCCGGTTCCGCTCCGGAAGCCGCGACTTTATTTAAGCTCGCGATTACGGCAAGCCTCCCGACATTTTTACCGGCGCAGGTAACCGGAGCAACGGAGCATACGACGGCTTCTCCTTCGCCGACCGCAAGCGCGGCATAATCGCTTCCAGACTCCGCTCCCATAAGCACGTCCGTCCGCCCTGTATACAGTTGTTTCCCAACGGAACGCTTCCAGACCGTTTCCGGCAGTTTCCCGATTTTCATACTATCCCGCTCCCAGATAGGGTTTAAGGCTGCCCCGTAACCCGAAACAGCCTGTAACTTCTATCTTATTCTTTTTATTCTCCGGCAGGAGAATCCTCCGAACCGGACGACGTTTCCGAGCCGGAACCCTCTGAAGGCTCCGACGGCGTTTCCGGCGTCTGCGGACTTTGCGTTGACGGCGTCTGTGGCGTCTCCGGCGCTGTTGGTGTCTGCGTCTGCGGCGTCTGCGGATTCTGCGTCGCCGGTGTCTGCGGCGTTGTCGGCGTCTCCGGCGTCTCCGGCTGTGCGGCCGCTTCCGCTGCCGCTTTTACGGCATCCTCATTTTTGGAGGCGATGGCCTCCTGAATCGCTGCAAGCTGCGCTTCCGACGCTCCGCCTGTCCCGATCGTTACGATCTTCGGCGACGCCCGGTAAGTGCTGCTGTTAAACTCGTCCCTGCTCTGCTCCTTACCGTCTACGGAAACCACTTTCCAAAGGCGCGCCTTAATTCCCTGGTGCGCGCTCTGATCTACATGATAATAACCTGCCGGCTGCTCCGCGCTCAGACGGTATTC
>CANQCX010000083.1 GCA_947591115.1 uncultured Lachnospiraceae bacterium
AAAGAGGATCATATGAAATTAGGAGAATATCAGGAACTGATTTATGTAAAAAAAGTAGAATTCGGTATTTATCTTGCCGAACAAACGGACAGCGAACAGCGCGTGCTGCTGCCCGCCAAACAGGTTCCGCCAAACCTTTCCTTAGGGGATCGCCTTCGGGTTTTTCTGTATAAAGATTCTAAGGACAGGCTGATCGCCACGACGAATTCCCCGAAGCTGACGATGGGCGGCTATGCCGTTCTTCGTGTAAAAGAGGTTGGGAAGCTGGGCGCATTTCTGGACTGGGGATTGGAGAAGGACCTGTTTCTTCCTTATAAGCAAATGACCGCGAAGATCCAACCGGAGGATGAAATTCTGGTAACGCTGTACATTGATAAAAGCAGCCGCCTCTGCGCAAGCATGAAAGGGATTTATCATCTTCTTGCTACGGATTCGCCGTATCGGAAGGACGATGTAGTAACCGGACGCGTGTATGAATTCAGCGATAATTTTGGCGCGTTTCTGGCGGTAGACGACCGATATTCCGCGCGGATCCCGCGTCATGAAGATTACCGTTTCCTGAAAATCGGCGACTGCATTCAGGCGAAGGTCACGCAGGTAAAAGAGGATGGAAAACTGGATCTGACGCTTCGGGAAAAGGCGTATGTGCAGATGGACGCAGACGCGGAAAAAGTGCTTGCCCTTTTGGATTCTTATTCCGGAACGCTTCCTTTTACGGAAAAAGCCAGTCCGGAGGTCATCGCAAGGGAAACAGGGTTAAGCAAAAATGCATTTAAACGCGCGGTCGGCCATTTATATAAAGAAAGAAAAATAGATCTGGCAGACGGAAAAATCCGCAGGATTTAAAAAAGTAAGTAAAAACGGGAAATCCGTTTTACAAAATAGAACATAAAATCAAGGAAAGAGGGATGAATGAATGAAAACAGCGATTAGTACAGACAAGGCTCCGGCAGCGATCGGACCGTATTCACAGGCGATTGAAGTAAACGGAATGGTATATACCTCCGGCGTGATACCGGTAATTCCGGAAACAGGAGAGATTCCGGAAGGCTCCGTAGAACAGGCAAAACAGGCATTGAGCAATCTGGCGCATCTGCTGGAGGCAGCGGGAACCGGTATGGATCAGGTGGTAAAAACTACGGTCTTTATTAAAGAAATGAATGATTTTGGCGCGATCAACGAAGTCTATCAGACATTTTTTGATGGAGTTTATCCGGCGCGGAGCTGTGTGGAAGTAGCCAGACTTCCAAAAGACGTCATGCTGGAAATTGAAGCGATTGCCGTCAAAGAATAAGCCGGCAGCCTTTTTGCATACGATGATTTGACAGAAAAAAGAGGATATCCCTCCGGTCATTTCCAATGACTTTTGGGATATCCTCTTTTTTGACCGTTATACGGAAACATCAATATTGCCTCCGAGGTGCGGTGTGACAGAGCGCTCCATCATACGAAGCATACTGTCATTCATCTGCTCGTTCATATCAAGGGTTTTATCCAGCATCTTAATGCTGACAGCGCCCGTAAGAGTTGAAGGAGATGAAGCTGCCCGCACAGCACTCAGCGCAGAACCAACATTCATCATATCCATGCCAAACACCCCTTTCTGATTTCCGGTAACCTCATTATGTCATAAATGAACAGAAAAAACAAGAGATTGGGAGTATTTTCCAGTAAAAAATGGGGTTGACACATATATGTTGCTTTGTTATAATGACAACGTAACATTTGTAACAAATCTGTAATAAATCTTACAAGCATACGATATGGAGGAACGTAATGAGAAAAAAAGCAGTGAGATTAACGGCTTGCGTTTTGACCGGAGTGCTTTCTACAGGAATGCTGCCTTCCGGTGCGGCTGCAGCACCAACTGCTGGAGTTACAAGTTATACTACGAATATTATGACATCGTCTTCCCTTCCGACCGCAGGAGTTTCCCTCGCGTTTACGGAATGCATGGTTAATTCGGAAGGCAATGCAGTGATGGCGAAAGCTTTGCCGGAGGTAACCGAAAATGAAACTCCGGTTGTAAAATCCGAATATGCGGATATTGCGGTTGCTCAGGTAGACAACTACGTAAATGTCCGTTCCGAACCGAGTGAGGAGGGCGAGATCCTCGGAAAGCTTTATAACAATTCGGCGGCAACGGTCGTAGAGACAAGCGGCGATTGGTATAAGATCACTTCCGGTTCCGTAACCGGATATGTAAAATCCGAGTTTGTCGTAGTCGGAAACGAAGAACTTTCCAAGAGCGTAGGAAGAAGGGTTGCGACGGTCAATACGGAAACATTAAAAGTCCGTAAAGAAGCAACGACGGAAAGCGGCATACTTGTGCTGGTTCCGGGCGGAGACGAGCTGACCGTTATCGACGAATCGGTAGAAGGCTGGGTAGGCGTATCGGTTGGAGAAGATCAGGGTTATGTATCTGCTGATTATGTAGTGCTTTCCACCGTATATACCTATGCGGAGTCCAAAGAGGAAGAAGAAGCCAGATTAAAGAAAGAAGAAGAAGAACGTCAGGCGGCTGCAGCAGCAGCGGAAGCTGCAAAGAAGAAGAAAAACAAGAAATCTTCTTCCAGCTCGTCTTCCGGAGCAAAGAGCGAGAAGACTTACAGCGCTCCGAGCGGCTCCAATGGACAGGCAGTTGCAAATTACGCGTGCCAGTTTGTCGGAAATCCATATGTTTACGGCGGGACAAGCCTTACGAACGGCGCGGACTGCTCCGGTTTTGTAATGTCGGTATATGGCCAGTTCGGCATCAGCCTGCCGCACAGCTCTTATTCCATGAGGAGCGTTGGCTACGGCGTAAGCACCAGCGAGATGCAGCCGGGCGATATTATCTGCTACAGCGGCCATGTTGCAATTTATGTTGGAAATAATACCATTGTTCACGCGAGCAATGAAAGAACCGGTATTAAATACACTTCTCCGGCAAATTACACAAGGATCTTAGCAGTCAGAAGAATCTTCTAGCAGATGAAAAGGGGCGGCTGTATCGGGAAATCCCGGTGCGGCCGTTTTTTATGTCATAGGAAAGGATTTTCACGCCATAAAAAGTTTTGGCGGATGCACTGGTCCTTATTTCCTATTGAAAAAATCGGGGATTTTTTTCTCATAATCGGGCGGCGCGGCACGCCGGAAAAGAAGAAAAATGCGGTTCGTCATCTTGCACAAAAAAACAAAATTTTACAACTGCCGGAATCCGGAAACGGTTTTATCCGGGAAAAAGTTATCCACAATCCCGCCGCGGGAAAATGCCAAAAAATGAGTTATACACCGAGTTATTCACGTTATCCACAACAAACGGGCAATTTCGTTCAGGGAAAAGAAGAGAAAAACCAAACAAATGTTTTGTGAAGAAATCATAAAGTTGTCCGGTTTTTTAGAAAAACCAAAAAAAGGATTGACATTTTAAAAGTAAAAAAATGTAAAAAATTGCAAGAAATAGTCACACAATAGGACGGTACGGTTTAAAGAAAAGGAATTTGGGAAATACTTGTAAAAAAGGAGTGTTTTTGATATACTTTAAAGCATTATGATTAAAACGATTGATATAACCGGAATAAAACTGGATAATTACACCATGCGCGAATCCATTATGCATCTGGAAAAAAGCATGAGCCAGAATCTGTTTCACACCGTTGAGGAGATCACAATGGATACGCTGCTTTTGGCGGGAAACGACGAAAGAGTAAAGGAAGCGATCGAAAAGCTGGACGATACGATCATTGCGGAAAACGGCATTCTGACGGCAGCCGGAAAAAATTCCATGCAGCGTCAGCATGAGATCGAAAACAAGGCGTTTTTTCAGGAATTGATGAGGCGTCTGGAGCGTAACCGCAAAAAAGTATTTCTTCTGGGGGAGAAGGAAAAAGAAGTTGAGGAGATTTACGCGTTTCTTACGGAGGATTTTCCAAGAATGCAGTTTGCAGGCATGGCGGCTATGGAAGACTGTACGGATGAACAGGATGCGATCATCAATGAGATCAATGCGGCGACGCCTGATGCGGTCATCAGCATTCTGCCGTCCCCGATACAGGAATACTTCCTTTTGGATCATCGGGACAAAATTTCCGCGCTGCTGTGGTACGGAATAGGAAATAAAAAGCCGGTACACAAAAAGACCGGATTTTGGGACGCCTTAAAACAGAAGCTCCGCGTCATAATGCTGAAAAAGCATATTACGGATTATTATGAGCAGAAAGAGGATTCCAAATGACAGGAAGAAAACGATACGCGCTCATACGCGATTATCTTTTGATCTTTTTGGGAACGGGACTGCTGGCGCTGGCGTATCAGTGCATTTTTGATCCGACGGGTTTGGTTACGGGCGGATTTACCGGACTGGCCATCATTTTAAAAAATGTAACGCGGATATGGCTTCCGCAGGGGATTCCGCTGTGGCTGACGAACCTTGTGTTAAACATTCCGGTTTTTTGGTTTGCATGGCGGAAAATGGGCGCAAAATTTATCGGCAGGACTTTTTTCGGAACCATGATGCTGTCGGTGTGGCTGTATTGCCTGCCGGTTACCAATCTGGTGGAAAAAGACTATCTGCTGGCGGCGCTTTTCGGCGGCGTGCTTTCCGGAGCGGGGATCGGCCTTGTGCTTCGCGCGGGTGCCACTACCGGCGGAACGGATATGGTAGCGGCGCTGGTTCACAGAAAAGTGCGCCACCATACGGTAGCGCAGATCCTGCAGATGATCGACGGAGCGGTCGTATTGCTGGGACTTTATGTGTTTGGCGTGCGTCCGACGCTCTATGCCATCGTCGCCATCTATACCGCAACGCAGGTCAGCGATGCGCTGCTGGAGGGTTTCAAACGCTCGCGCGCCGCATTTATCATTACTCCCGAATATAAGCAGGTCGCGCAGGCTTTGATGGAGCTGGATCGCGGCGTAACGGGACTGCGTGCGCAGGGAATGTATACCAATGAAGAAAAATGCGTCTTGTATTGTGTATTCTCCCCGAAGCAGATTGCTGAGGTAAAGGAAAGGATCGCCGAAATCGATCCGAACGCGTTTGTCATTGTCTCCGATGTTAGTGAAGTATTGGGCGAAGGATTTCAATCCATAGTGAAAAATTACTAACTATTTTTGAAAAAAAGGGAGGAATTGCATAAAAAATGCACATTTCCCCTTTCTTTTTTTGGCTTTATGCATTAAAATAAGAGTTGGTATTTATGCAAATAGCGAATATGGGGAGAAGGAGAACAGCTATGATTTCCAATCAGATACTTCAGAATACGATCGACGGATTAAAAGGAATAACAAGAACGGATCTTTGTGTAATTGATGTAGAGGGAAAAGTACTTGCCGCGACTTTTGCGGACGCGGAGCAGTTTGTCGGAGCTGCGCAGTCTTTTGTGGGTTCTCCGGCGGACAGTCAGGTGGTCAATAACTGTCAGTTTTTTAAAGTGTTTGACGACCATCAATTGGAATACATCCTGCTTGCCTACGGGGACAATGAAGATGTTTATATGATTGGAAAGATCGCCAGCTTTCAGATACAGAATCTGCTGGTTGCTTATAAGGAGCGGTTCGATAAGGACAATTTTATCAAGAACCTGCTTTTGGACAATCTGCTTTTGGTAGACATTTACAACCGCGCAAAGAAGCTTCACATTGAAACGGAGGTGCGCAGGGTAGTATTTATTGTTGAGACGAACAGGGAGAAGGACGGCAACGAGCTTGAGAAGGTGCGCAGTCTTTTCGGGAGCAAATCCAGAGATTTTGTGACTGCGGTCGATGAGAAAAACATCATTGTAGTCAAAGAGCTGGGCGAGAATGAAACATACGGCGATTTGAGCAAGACGGCGGATGTAATCATCGGTCTGTTTCATTCGGATGCGGAGAATAACGTACATATCGCATATGGAACCGTCGTCAACGAGCTAAAGGAAGTGTCCCGTTCCTACAAAGAGGCGCGCATGGCGCTGGATGTCGGGAAGATTTTCTTCGAAGAAAAAAATATCATCGCATATTCGCAGCTTGGAATCGGGCGTCTCATCTATCAGCTTCCGATCCCGCTTTGCAAAATGTTCATCAAAGAAATCTTCGGCGGACGCTCGCCGGATGAATTCGATGAAGAAATTCTGATCACGATCAACAAGTTTTTTGAAAACAGCCTGAACGTGTCCGAAACCTCGCGCCAGCTTTATATCCACCGGAATACGCTGGTATACCGTCTGGATAAGCTGCAGAAGAGTACCGGACTGGATCTGCGGGTGTTTGAAGATGCCATTACGTTTAAGATTGCGCTGATGGTAGTCAAGTATATGAAGTATATGGAGTCATTGGATTATTAGGTAAGGAGAAAAAATGATCACACTGGAGCATGTCAGCAAGACGTATTCCGCAGGAGTTCCTGCGTTAAACGACGTGAATCTGGACATCGAAGAAGGAGAATTTGTTTTTATTGTCGGGGACAGCGGTTCCGGAAAATCAACTTTGATCAAGCTTTTGCTCAAGGAATTGGATCCGACCGAGGGAACCATTATGATCAACGGAAAATATCTGAATAAGATCCGCAGACGGCAGATACCGAAGTTCCGCAGGAACATCGGCGTTGTATTTCAGGATTTTCGGTTATTGAAAGATAGGAATGTTTATGATAATATAGCATTTGCACAGAAGGTAATCGGCGAGCCAAGCAGCCGCATCCGCAAAAGGGTGCCGCAGATGCTCTCAATGGTGGGACTAGCGCCGAAATACCGTTCTTTTCCAAAACAGCTTTCCGGCGGGGAGCAGCAGAGGGTTGCGATCGCGCGTGCGCTGGTCAACGAGCCTAAGATCCTGCTTGCGGACGAGCCGACCGGAAATCTGGACAACAACAACGCATGGGAGATCATGAAGCTTTTGGAGGAGATCAACAGCAAAGGAACGACCGTAGTCGTAGTAACCCACAACATGGAAATTGTAAAAGTCATGAAAAAGCGCGTGATCACTGTAAAGAAGGGCGCTGTTGTCAGTGACAGCAAGAAGGGCGATTATAGCGATGAAGATTAACACTTTTTTATATTCGGTAGTGCAGGGAATTAAAAATATCGGCCGGAATAAGATGTTTTCGCTGGCCTCCGCTGCAACGATGTCCGCTTGTATCTTTATGTTCGGTCTGTTTTATGTCATTGTGACGAATTTTACCGGAATGGTAAAGGAAGCGGAGGAAAGCGTTGCGGTATCGGTGTTTTTTGACGCCGGACTGCCGGAGGAACAGATGAAGGCGATCGGGGACGACGTAGCGAAACGGGCGGAGGTTTCCGATTGCGTATTTGTGTCCGCGGAGGACGCATGGAACGAGGTCAAGGAAGATTATTTTGAAGGCAGGGAGGAGCTGGCGGCCGCTTTTGAGGGCGACAATCCGGTTGCAAATTCCGCGCATTACGAAATATATCTAAACGATGTTACGATGCAGTCGTCTCTGGTTCGGTATCTCGAAGGACTTGACGGCGTCCGGTCGGTAAAGAAATCGGAAGTCGTTGCCAACACCCTTTCGGATTTTAACCGGCTGATCAGCTACGTTTCCGCCGGAATTATCTTGATCCTTTTGTGCGTTGCCATCTTTTTGATCAGCAATACCGTTACGGTCGGCATTTCCGTACGGCGGGAAGAAATCGCGATCATGAAGCTGATCGGAGCGACGGATTTTCTGGTAAGGGCGCCGTTTGTGGTGGAAGGCATGGTAATCGGACTGGTCGGCGCGGCGATTCCGCTGGTGCTTTTGTATGTTCTGTACGAACGGATCGTGGCATATATTAGTGAACGTTTTAACTTTATCGGCTCTATGCTGAATTTTGTTTCGTCGAATACCATTTTTCATAGCCTGATTCCGATCGCCATACTGCTTGGCGTGGGAATCGGTTTTGTCGGAAGCGTATGGACGATTCGGAAGCATCTGAAAGTATAAGGCAAAACGGCCAGATTTTCGGAAAATACCGGAAAGATGGCCGATTTTTACCGGAAGGGAAGGAATATGGATTATCGAGTATTGTATCAGGTTAATGAAGCGGAACAGAAGCAGAAATATAGAAAAGGAATGGGGGTCGGATTTCTGATCGGATTTTTTTCTTTTCTGCTGATGATGGCGGCGACTTTTTTAATTTTCTGCGTAGGGATGCATGGAAACATCATGATCGGAAGAAGCGGCGTTTCGCTTATGAGGGACAGTCAGATCTTCGATGTCAAGACAATGGGAAAGCTGGAGCAGCTTGCGGCGTATGTGGATGCCTATTACTATCAAGATTATGATCAGCAACAGGTAAGAGACAGCATGTATGCCGGACTGATCCAGGGACTGGGCGACAAATATTCCGCTTACTATACCGAAGAGGAATACCAGAGGATAAAAGAGAACAATTCCGGCACGTATTTTGGAATCGGTATGGGAATGGTAC
>CANQCX010000084.1 GCA_947591115.1 uncultured Lachnospiraceae bacterium
CTGCAGTCCGGATACTGCGGCAAAAGCGTATACATCAAAGAAGCCAGTCCGTAGATTCCGGCGTCCCCGCTGCAGACAAGCGCGACTTTTTTTCCTTTTTGCGCTTCTTCAAAACACATCCTGCAGCGCGCTTCCTCCTGCTTCATCGGCGTTGACAAAAATTCCTTGTCTCCCCACTGTTCCTGCAGAAGCGACAGATAGACCGGATATCCGACGATTACCTCGCTGCACTCCAACGCCCGCTTTGCCTCCTCCGTCATCATGGCGGCGTCGCCCGGTCCGATCCCGATTATTTTGATTTCATGCGTTTGTTTCTGTTCCATCAAATGTAAGACTCCATTTTCTTTTTGCAAGCGCGGCTGTGATTCCGTTTCCGGACTGCTTGCGCAGCACCAGTGTTCCTCCCATGCCCGCCGCAGCCATTGCCGCGCGTTCGCAGACGTTATCTACCCCGACCTGCTGTTTTACAAAATCCGAACCGCTGTAATCGCCCGACAGAGCGGACAGCTCCTCCGCTGAAAAGGTTAAAAACGGAATGCGGTTTCGCTCTGCAAACGTCCGCAGTCCCGATTCGTCCTTTTTCCGGTCAACGGACGCCAGATAGGCGATCTCCGTAAGCGGAACGGGAAGTGTCTCCCTGAGCCATTCTGCGATCTCCGCTTCCTCTTTTCCTCTCCGGCAGCCAAGTCCAAGCACATACGGCTTTGGCCGCAGACGCAGGATGCCTTTTTTTAGCGCGTCCTCCTCTGTGGAAATAACAATGTCCGTTTTCCCAAGCGGCGGATATTCCGTCCGCTCAAGCGCGTTTTCCCATCCGGCAACTGCCGCACCGTCCTGTATGGAAATGCTCACGCGCTCTCCCCGCAGCAATTTGGAGGAAACCGCAGCGATTCCTTCTTTATTGCAGATCGTCAGACGGTTTTTTTGGGCGAACACATCCGCCGCAAACACGCCGTTTTGGTCGGTTGCCGTCGTAATGACCGCTTCCGCCTGAATTTTTCTGGCAATACGCTCTGCCAGCTCGTTCGCTCCTCCTACGTGTCCGGACAAAATCGGAATTACATACCTGCCGCTTTCATCCAGTACCAGAACGGGACTGTCGCTTAATTTGTCCCTGACAAACGGTGCGATCGTGCGTACGGCAATCCCGCACGCTCCAATAAAGATCAGCGCGCTTTTATCCGAAAAACAGCGTTTTGCCCATTCCGAAAGCGGACAATCCGCCGCTTTCCAGCCGACCGTTTCCGGCTGCCATCCGTCAAAGAGCTTGTTCGCAAGCGCCTTTCCCCGCTCCGTAAACGCCGCCACCTCCAGTCTCATATGCGCCTCCTCCGGTATTCCGTTTCAAAATCCGGCGCATATAAGCGGGAACGCTGATAATTCCTGTATGCGACGGCATCGCCGACCAGTACAACCGCCGTTTTGGTAATTCCATGCTCCTCTGCCACAGCAGGAAGCTCTTTCAGCGTACAGACATACGCCTCCTCCTCCTGCCATGTTGCCTTATAGACCAGCGCCGCCGGCGTATTCTCCCCGTAGCCTCCGGCGATCAGCCGTTTTACCAGCTCCTTTATCCTTCCGGCGCTGAGATAGATCGCCATAGACGCGCGGTGCGCGGCGAAACTCTCAATGCTTTCCCTCTCCGGTACGGCTGTTTTTCCTTCCATGCGCGTAATGATCAAAGACTGCGAAATCCCCGGAAGCGTATATTCCAGATTCAAAGCGGCAGCCGCGCCAAAACAGGCGCTGACGCCGGGACAGCTTTCATAGGGGATTCCAAGCTCCTCGAGAATGTCCATCTGTTCCCTGACCGCACCGTAAATGCTGGGTTCTCCGGTATGCAGCCGCACCGTCGTCTTCCCGCCGCTCTCCGCCTGACGCATCGTCTCCGTTATTTCTTCCAGCGTCATGTACGCACTGTTATAAATTTTACAATCCTCTTTTGCGTACTCCAAAAGCTTTGGATTGACCAGCGAGCCCGCATAGAGGATCACATCCGCCTGCTGCAGCAGCCGCATTCCCCTTACGGTTATCAAATCCTCCGCTCCGCTTCCTGCGCCTACAAAATAAACCATATCAACACTCCTTTAAAAACGCCTCCGCGCCTTCGCTTTTTGCCAATTCCCCGAATTCATTGGAATACAGAATGCACTGAATCTCCATCCGGCCGCCGGCGCGCCGGTTCAGATAAAACAGGATCCGTTCCAGAAGCTCCTGCATCGCTGCTTCCAGCAGTCCGTTTTCCTGCAAAATGCGGATTGCGTCTTCCGTTACCGTACAATCCAATATCCGGCAAAGAATATCGTTTTCCGGCATTTCTGCGCCTTTTTCCCGTTTTGCTCCGCGCAGCGCAGCCGCCGCAAGCAGCTCCATCCGGCAGTCGCCGTTTTGGGAATGGGTATTGAAAATCCCGCCGGACAGTTTGACCAGCTTTCCGATATGTCCGGTCAGAAGCATCTTGGTAAACCCAAGCTCCGCCGCCATATCGATCGTATCGCCGATGAAATTGCTGCATTTTACGCTTTTCTCCAAGTCAAAGCCGTACGTCTTTTTCATAAATTCCAGACCGTAGTTTCCCGGAGAAACCGTCAAAAGCTCTGTTCCCTCCGCTTTTTTCTGGCGCAGCTCCAGCCGGATCGTGTCCAGCAGCGCCTGACTGCTCATCGGCTCTACGATTCCGGTCGTACCCAAGATCGAAATTCCCCCGACGATGCCCAGACGCGGATTAAAGGTCTTTTCCGCCAGTTGTACGCCCTCCGGAGCCGATATCACGATCCGAAGTCCTCCGGTATAATCACAGACGCCGCACACCTCGCGGACTTCTTTTTCGATCATCTCTCTTGGAACGCGGTTGATAGCGGCGTTTCCGACCGGCTGATCCAGTCCCGCCTTTGTAACTCTGCCGATCCCAATTCCGCCCTCTATCGTCAATTTTTTGTCCTGTTTCGCGGATTTTTCCGGCAGTGAAACCTCTGCATATACCAAAATGCGGTTCGTCACGTCCGGATCATCGCCGCTCTCCTTTTGCACCGCGCAGCTTACACGCGTTTCTTCCCTTTGGATATCGCAAATCTGCGCCGTATAGGAAATTCCTTTCGGCGTCTCAATGGTAATCTGCCGTTTTTCTTTTCCGGTCAGAAGCATATACGCCGCCGCTTTTGCCGCAGCCGCCGCACAGCTTCCGGTCGTAAAACCGTATCGCATCCCGTTTCTCCTACTCCAACTGATACAAGATCGCATTGCAGATCGCCGCCGCAATATTGCTCCCGCCTTTTCTTCCCCGATTGACAATGCAGGGAACCTCCGTCTGTAAGATCAGCTCTTTGGAAATTTCCACATTGACAAAGCCAACCGGTACGCCAATGATAAACGCCGGAAGATATTGACGGCTGCGTATCATTTCATGCAGCTTTAACAGCGCGGTCGGCGCGTTTCCGATTACAAAAACGACCGGTCCCTCCAATTTGGCGGCCTTTTCCATGCTGACGGCCGCACGCGTGATCCCGCGCGCTTTTGCTTCCGCAGCAACCTCCTCGTCCGCCATAAAGCAATACGCGCTTCCTCCGTAACGCGCAAGCCTTTTTTTATTGATTCCCGCAAGCGCCATCTGGGTATCGGTAACCAGAGCTGCGCCCCCGCGAAGCAGCCGGCTTGCAATTTCCACAGCATTTTCTGAATATGTCAGAGTTTTGGCATAATCAAAATCCGCGCTGGTATGAATGACGCGTTTGGTTACCGCCTCCTGCTCCTTCGGCAGAAGAATCCCGCGCGCGCGCAGCTCCTCTCCTATGATGCCAAAACTTTTTTGCTCTATCTCCTCCGGTTTTTCTGTGATTTTAAGATTCTCCGGCGATTTCTGCGCCTCCCTGCAAACGATTTCCCGCATGGCTTCCAGAAACACCTGATTTTCTTCGTGCCCCCGTACGGCGATCCGGTAATACCCTTCCGGCATTCCCCGAAAATCCGAGCAATCCCGAATCAGGATCCCGCGCTGCAGAAAAAGGTCGTAAAGCGGCAGACTGCTGCGTACCAGTATAAAATTGGCTTCGCCCGAAAAAACCGTCAACCCGTACGGCTCCATGCCGCAGAGTCCCCGAAGCAGATATTCCCTCTCGTTTTTTACCAGCTCCGGCGTCCGCTTCCGGTATTCGGTTTCCCGTATGGCTGCGATCCCCGCCTTCTGCGCAAAAACCGACAGGTTCCACTCCGCAAGCTGCAGCGAAATTTTCTCCCGCAGCGTTTTGTCAGAACAGCAAAGATACCCCAGACGCACGCCGGGAATCGCATACAGCTTGGTAAATGCGCGTACCACGATCAGATTCGGGTTTCTTAAAATCTCGGAAATTTTGCTTTTTTCCCTTCCGTTTTCCGTAAATTCCAGAAAGCATTCATCCAGCACCACAACAATGCCCTGCTCTCTGCAGCGTTCAAGAATCCGCTCCAACAGCGCATCCGGAATCCCTTTTCCGGTCGGATTGTTCGGATTTGCCAGAAAAAGCAGCCGGATATCCGGCGTCAGCGCATCCAGCAGGACTTCCGTAACCATGAAGCCTTCGGCTTCCTTCAGCGGGAAAAAAACAAGCTCGCCGCCGCCTGCCTGTGCCGCCCGCTCATATCCGTAAAAGGACGGAACCGGAATCAGCGTCTTTTTGGGCGCAACTGCATGGACAATGGCCAAAAACAGCTCGGAGGCCCCGTTTCCGCACAAAATATCCGTTTCCGGTATTCCTTCGGATTCTGCGATTTCAAGAATCAGTTCCCTTGCTTCATAATCCGGATAACGCTCACATTGCTTTGCCGCTTCCGCCATTGCCTGCCGGACGAAATGCGGAATCCCCTGCGGATTGATGTTTACGGAAAAATCCCATTTTACCGAATTGCGATAGACGTCTCCGCCATGTACATAATGTTCCATCTTTCTTCCCCTTAAAACTGCCGGATTAAACAACGTTTCTCGCCGCTGCGGCTGCAAAAAGCAGTCCGAGGCAAAACAGCCAGCACAAAACGGCGGTCACATACATTAATTGGTTTGCAAAGCGGATCGCGTCACAGGTAATTGGACGCTTTGCATCCCCGATATAAGGCTTTGATACCGGTTTTCCAAAATAACTGGCGGGTCCCGCCAGCCGGATTCTCAGACTGCCCGCGCAGACAGCCTCCGTCTGTGCGGAATTCGGACTCGCATGCTTCTTCCGGTCTCTCCGGTAAACAGCAATCGCCTGCCTGCCGCTGTATCTCCGGCGTCCCTCTTTGTCATAAAGCGGCAGCGCCGAAAGAAGGATGCTGGAAAGGATCATAAAAAAGGCGGCAAGCCGCGCCGGAAGGTAATTGACGGCGTCATCGAGTTTTGCCGCCGTCCTTCCGAACATCCGATAGCGTTCGTTCCGATAGCCGACCATCGAATCCATCGTATTGACGGCTTTATACAAAAAACCAAGCACCGGCCCTCCGGCTGCCAGCGCAAGCATCGGCGCGATTACTCCGTCGGAGGTATTCTCCGCTACGGTTTCTACCGCCGCTTTGATAACTCCTTCCTCGTCCAGCTTTTGTGTGTCCCTGCCCACGATCATGGCAGCCGCGTTCCTCGCGCCGGACAGATCCCCCTGCTGCAGCCTCCGAAAGACCTTCATGCTTTCCACCCGCAGACTTTTGACCGCCAAAATCTGATACGTCATTATGCTCTCGACCGCCAGTCCTGCATACGGAGGAATCGCATACGCTCCCAGCAACAGCAGCGCGCTTACGCTTCCCGTCAGCAAAAGCACCAGCGCCGCCATAATCGTTCCGCGGCGTTTTCTTTTTTCATCCGAAAACGAAGCCTGATTCCAAATTCCTTCCAGACGGCTGATCACGCCGCCAATCAGCCGGATCGGATGAAACAGCCACTGCGGATCGCCCAATAACAGATCCAGAACAAACCCCAGAGCAAAGGCTCCCAAATGATATTTCATAGTGTTCCTTCTATTCCAAAATGTTGAATCTTCATTTTATTTTCTTCTTTTTTCGACAAAATAAGCGAACATCGATAACCTTTTCCGTTTTCTGCCTGATAGTCGAAGTAATCCCTTCCGCAATAGGCGCTAAGCAGCGCCATGATGGTTCCCCCATGCACGATCAGCGCCGCCCTTCCTTCTTGGCGTCCGCCGCAGAGCCAGAGCCTGCCGCATGTTTTTTCCATTCCAAGCAACACGCGTCCGGAAAATTCCTCCCTGCTTTCGCCGTTGGGAAACGCCATCGTTCCGTTGCTTTCGATCCATTTCCGATAATCCTCGCGTTTCGAAAGCTCCTGATAATTTCTTCCCTCAAAATCGCCGAAATCCATCTCTTTCCACTCGTCGATCCGTATGACCTTGTTTTCGGGATACAAAATTTCCGCCGTCTGCAGACAGCGCTTCATCGGACTTGCAAGCACGATCTCCGCTTTCGGGTATGCGCCTTTGCGTTTTCTCTCCAGCAGCTCTTGTTTTCCGGCCTCGGAAAGCTCCTCCTCCGTTCTGCCCAGATAGGCATGCCGGCTGTTTGCAGGAGTTTTCCCATGCCGGATGAAAAACAGTTCCCATTTTTGTGTCATATCCGCTCCTATTTGATGCGTTGTCCGATTCCGCATATTACGCGCTCCACGCGCTCCGCTTCGGCCGCGATCCGGATCAGGATCCTCCCCAGCCGTTCCCGATAGTCCCTCTCAAATGCATCCGTCGGTACGATTCCGTTTCCGATTTCATCGCTGATAATGATCGCATCCGGATGTTCCTTTAGAAAACGCTGCGTTTCCGCCTCCGGATCCTTTCCTTCCTCCATAAGCTCCCTTACCCAGAGATGAAATCCGTTTTTGATCCGCACGTCCTCTTCGGGATGCTGCCGCCGGACATATTCCAGTTTTCCCTGCGCATAACCGCCGATATAAAGTTCCATTGTTTTATACGCCTCCAAGTATCGCCGCTGCCAGCGCCAGCACGCCTTCGCACATCGTTACAAAATAGCCTGCCGTATCGCCCGTAACTCCGCCCAGTTCCTTTTTCGTTTTTCGGACATAATATGCCGACCACAGAAATGCCGCCGCCGGAAGGAAAATCCCCGCCGGAACATACAAAAGCAGCATACCGCCCACGCACAAGAGCAATTCCAGCGTCAGAATGATCTTAACCCTTTTTTTATCCGCCGCATCGGCAAAATGCGCCAGCATTCCGTCCGTCTTTGCCGATGGAAGGCAGACGACGCCCAGTCCGCTTAGAATCCGCGACAGGATAAACCCCATGCAGAATACGGAAAAAATGCGCGGATTTTTAATCTCGGAAAGACAGGCAATATTGACCAGAAGATAGAGCGCCAGCATCAGCACCGCAAACGCTCCTACATGGGAGTCCTTTAGTATCTGCAGCTTTTCCTCCCGTTTCCGGTACGAATGAAACGCATCCATAGTGTCCATAAAGCCATCCATATGGAAGCCGCCCGTAACCGCAAGAGGAATCGCGGCAAGAATGAGACATCTGCATAAATTCCCGATGCCCGCCGCGCCGCACAGCCGCATCCAGCACCATTCCAGACCTCCGATTACCGCGCCGACAAAAGGAAAAAAGCAAAGCGTATAGCGCATATCCCGCTCTTCCCACAAAAGCTGCGGCACCGGTATTCGGGAATAGATGGAAAATGCTAACAGCAGCGATCTTATATATTTCATATCGTTCCCTTTCCTTCGATCGGAATCCCGACCACTACCTCGATCATCCGATCCGCCTCTTTTGCCATGCGTCGGTTGATCTGCGCCAGAACGCGCAGGTATTTTTCCGTCGTCTTTTCATAACAAACGCCGTCCTCAAAAACGTTATTGGTTACCACGATCAGCGTCGCGACATTTTGCGACAGCGCCAGCACATCATTTCCGATGCGCTCCGCCAGCTCTTTTTCGGAGCATTGGCTGCATCCGCCGTCCCAAAACATTTCATTTGCCGTCAGATTGGACATGCATTCCAGCAATACGCTGCTTTGCATGGGATTTGGCATCAGAGACACCGCCTGAGATACATGGCGCGGCAGCTCGAGCGTGTGAAAGCCTCTGCCCTCCCGCTGCTTTTTGTGACGGGCGATCCGTTTTCTGCTTTCCGCGTCATCCGCGCACATCGTCGCCAGATAATATTTTTCTTTGTCCGAATGCGCCAGCAGCTCCTCCGCATACGCGGATTTTCCGCTTCCGCTGCCTCCAATAATCAAAATTAACATCCTGTTTCCTCAAAACGCCTGTACTGCTCAATCTGCACATCCGAGAATGTCGTCGGAGCTTCATAGACCGCCGCAGCCATATCCAAAAGCGCGAACATCATCGCGGCTCCCGTTCCTTCGCCCAGCGCCATATCCGCACAGAGAACCGGAGACAGCTCCAATTCCTTTAAAAT
>CANQCX010000085.1 GCA_947591115.1 uncultured Lachnospiraceae bacterium
CCGTCCTACCCCACTTCGAACTTATAACCCATGCCCCATATGGTTTTAATGTATTCTCCCTTCGCCCCCATTTTGCTACGAAGCTTCTTGACATGAGTGTCAATGGTGCGGGCATCCCCGAAATAGTCGTAATTCCATACGTTGTCCAGAATTTTTTCCCGCGAAAGCGCGATCCCCGCGTTTTCCATAAAATAATCCAACAGCTCAAACTCCTTAAAGCTGAGTTCCACGTTTTTCTGGTCGATGGTAACCTGATGCGCCGTCCGGTCGAGCCGGATCCCGCCGGCCTCCCGTATCATGGAATCGTCTCCGATCTGCTTCGTCCGGCGCAGGATCGCCTCCGCCCTTGCTACCAGTATTTTCGGCGAAAACGGTTTGCTGATGTATTCGTCCACTCCCAGCTCAAACCCCAGAAGCTCATCGCTTTCCTCGCCCTTTGCCGTCAGCATGATGATTGGGATCTTTGAGCTTGCCCGAATCTCTCTGCAGACCTCCCAGCCGTTTCTTTTCGGCATCATTACATCCAGTATGATCAATGCGATTCCTTTTTCCCGATAAAAAAGATCCAGCGCTTCCTCTCCGTCTCCGGCTTCCAGTACCTCATAATTCTTACGTACCAGAAAATCGCGGACCAGTTTGCGCATCCGGCTTTCATCATCCACTACCAGTATCCGAATCTTCTCCATGCCGGTTTCTCCCTTCCGTTTGGTTTCCGACGTTTTATTTATTGCCTCATCTGGCTTTCCAGCAGCGCTTCCCGCTTTTCCAGCTCCTTCTCGCGGGCGTTTAGCTCGTCCTCTTTTTCCTCCAGCTCAACCTGCCAGCTTTCGTACTGATTGATGATTTCATTCTCATAATTCAGGATATTTTTGTTTTTCCCGCTAAAATACGTTATGGCAAAAATTCCTGCGATAACGCAGAAAAATACTACGGCAAAAAACATTGCGACATGAAATTTCCGGCGGTAGCGTTTTCCCGCCTGCGTCAGCTCCGATTCTTCCGGTTCCTGCTTCTCCGGCGCCGTTGGCTGCGGCGGCTTTGGCGAAAGTCCGCCGTCCTTCTCCTCGGCGAGCTCGCGAAGTTCCGATACCTTCGGCGCAGGAACCGGAATCGGAAGAATGTCCCTGTTTAACACCTCCGGCTGCCGGTAAAGATAGTGCTGCAGCTCCTGTAAAAAACCGATTCCGACAACGGTTTCAAAAATTTCCTGCTCCAGCAGTTTATTGTAAAGCTTCAGCACGACTCCGGGATCGTTCAGCGGCGTCTGCTTTTGAATATAGCGGATTCCGTCCGCTTCCCGTTTCGCCTGATCCGCCATTTCTTCCGTTTCAAATACAAATCCTTCTACCTGATACATAAATCTCCCTTCAAAACCGCTCGTTTTATTCCGTTTTCTGCGTCCGCTGATTGATCATGCTTGCCAGATACCCCGCGCCGTAGCCGTTGTCAATATTGACCACGCTGACTCCGCTCGCACAGGAGTTGAGCATGGAAAGCAGCGCGGACAATCCATGAAACGACGCGCCGTAGCCTACGCTTGTCGGCACTGCGATTACCGGACAATCCGCAAGTCCTCCGATCACGCTTGCCAGCGCGCCCTCCATTCCCGCGATCGCCACGATGACGTTCGCCTCCATCAAAACGTCGGAATGGGCAAGCAGCCGGTGTACTCCCGCTACGCCTACGTCATACAGACGCACGACCTGATTGCCAAACGCCTCCGCCGTCAGCGCCGCTTCCTCCGCAACCGCATAATCGCTGGTTCCTCCTGTCGCAATGACGATCCTGCCGCTGCCTTTGGGTTTTGGTATCTCTCCGACGACCGCAATGCGGGCGTCTTTATCGTAAGTAAACGGTTCTCCGAAAGAAACCTCCGCCGCCTTTTCTTCGGATATGCGCGTGATCAGTACCGTTTTCTGTCCTGCTTTGCGCAGCTCTCTGGCAATTCCTTCGATCTGCGCCGCCGTCTTTCCTTCTCCGAAGATCACTTCCGCAATCCCCTGCCGCAGTTCTCTTTGCGTATCAAGTCTGGCATAGCCGATATTGCGGAACGGTTCGGTTTTAATTTGGGTTATCGCCTGTTCGATGCCCATATCCCCGTCCCGAACCGATTCTAAGATCTGTGTCAGTTCTTCCTTTGTCATACGCCCTCCTGCTTTTTTATCAACTGTCCCTCTCTGCGATCCGTCCGGACTGATAGGCTTCGATCAGAACCTTTAATTCCTGAATCTGGTTTTGTATTTTCTTTCCGCTGTCCGTATCGCCGACCAGAATCCGTTTATCCATGTATTCCACCGCCTCCCGACGCGATACGATATCAATTTCCTCGCGCACCGCCGTTTCTGCGGAAACAAACGGTTCATGCGCGGTCAAGGTCAGTCCGTAAGAGTTATAGATCAGCGTATATCCGGCGATGCCGGTTCTTCTCCGGTAGGTCTGGGAAAATCCGCCGTCAATGACAATGACCTTTCCCTGACATTTGACCGGACTTTCTCCCCGTACGCGGTGTACCGGAACATGTCCGTTGATGATATGCACCCGTTCGCCCTGCAGGCCGAACTCCGCAAGGATCCGATCCGCCACCTCCGGCCGGTCGATAAGCTGATAGTAGGCGTTTTTGGTTTCCACCTTCATTTCTTCCTCATCCAGAAAATACCGTTCGAACGTCGCCATCTTCTTCCGTCCGTAAAGCGGGGACGACGGCGCCGTCCAGATATACCACATCAGATCCGCTCCTTTTTCCCGCTCCTCGTCCTCTTTGGAGAAAAACGCTTTTCTTACATAGGATTCCATTACGTCAAAAAGCGCCTTCCCGCTGTATTCTTCTCCGTAAATATTGACCTTCCGGAACGTGCCGTCCTCGTTCATTGGAATGCAGCCATGATACAAAAGATTTCCGTTGTATACCCGATACATGCTGCCCTTTTTCAAAAACAGCCGGATATGCCGCTGCAATTTTTCACAGTGGATAAAAGAAGTCCGAAGCCGCTGGATGACCTCCTGCTCCTCCTGCGTCAGCGCATAAGGATCCTGCGGATCCACAGTCGGCAGATACCGGTCCTGAAGCCGGTAATCTTTTCCGTCGATGCAGACGGTTCCCTTTTCATAATCGATCTGCTCAAACAGCAGCCGGTCCTGCATCCCGAACTCCGGCCATTTTTTGATCAACTGCCCCTCCAGCTTGAAACGGATGATGGCAATCGCCTTGTGCATTTTCCGCGTCAGGTCATTTTCCATGTTATTGGTTCCGCTCGGCGTCGTTTTGAACACAAAACGCTCGCAGGGATCGTCGGCGTACGCTTTCATCGCAAACGTAGCAAGCGGAAGCATATTGATTCCGTAACCCTCCTCCAGCAGATCGATGTTTCCGTAGCGGATGCTGTTGCGGATGACGGTGGCAACGCAGGCAAGCTGGCCGGCTGCCGCGCCCATCCAGATGATATCGTGATTTCCCCATTGAATGTCAACGGAATGATACTTTTCCAAACGGTCCATGATCAGATGCGGAGACGGGCCCCGATCATAAATATCGCCGATGATATGGAGCCGGTCGATGACCAGACGCTGGATCAGCTCCGAAAGCGCAACGATAAAATCCGACGCCCTGCCCAGTTCGACAATCGTATTGACGATCGCTTCATAATACGCTTCTTTATTGAGGACTTCCGGCTTTTCGGTAATCAGCTCCTCAATGACATAAGCGTAATCATCCGGAAGCGCCTTCCGGACTTTGGAACGCGTATATTTGGAGGAAACGGTCTTGCATACTTCGATCAGACGGTACAGCGTAATCCGGTACCATCCCTCCATATCGCTTTCCTGTTTCCTTACCAGCTCCATCTTTTCCCTCGGATAATAGATCAGCGTCGCCAGAGCCGACTTGTCCGAATTGCTTAGCGTATGCCCGAATACGTCGTCGATCTTTTTCCGTACCGCTCCCGAGCCGTTGCGCAGCACATGGGAAAACGCTTCGTACTCCCCATGAATGTCCGAAAGAAAATGCTCCGTTCCTTTCGGCAGATTCAGTATGGACTGCAGATTGATGATCTCTGCGGATGCCCGTCCGATAGACGGGTACAGCCTTGAAAGCTGTTCCAGATAAAGTAACTGTTTTTGTTCCAAAATCGATCCTCCATTTGAAAAAAAGAGGCGTTTTCCACACCTCCTGCATGTATCATGCTCTTTTTCTGAGTGGACTAGACGGGAGTCGAACCCGTGTCCAAAAACCATTCCCCTGTCCTTCTACGAGCGTAGTCTGTTATTTGACATTCCCTCCGCCGTCCGGAAGCAGACATCCTGACGGTTTTAGTAGCTTCATGTTACGCCCACCGGCTCAAAGCTTTGCCTGTGTCGTTTCCTGCATCGTCGAAGCCGTTACCCTTAAGTGCAGGTGCAAAAGGAACGACTGCCGCCCTTAGGCAGCGTATGCTAAATTATCTTCAGCGTTTAATTTTAATTGTGGAATTTCACGCATCCCGTACGGCTCGCTTCTCCAGCTTCATGATCCCTGTCGAAACCATTACTAGCCCATATAGAACCTCTTTACAGATTGCGGATCTTGAAATCGCGCTCCGCTTCTCTCCTCTGATCCTTCTTGGCAATGTCCTGACGCTTGTCATAGAGCTTCTTTCCTTTGGCAAGCGCGATCTCAACTTTTACAAGGCTCCCTTTCAAGTATACCTCAACCGGAACGATTGTGTAACCCTTTTGTGCAATTTTTCCGAGAAGTTTTTGTATTTCTTTTTTGTGGAGCAGAAGTTTTTTGGGACGGAGCGGATCTTTGTTGAAAATATTGCCCTTTTCGTAGGGACTGATGTGCATTCCGTACAGGATGACTTCCCCGTTTTCAATGTGGATGAACGCCTCCTTGATGCTGCACTTCCCCATACGCAGGGATTTGACCTCCGTTCCATGAAGGCTGATGCCCGCTTCGTAAGTCTCCTCCAGAAAATAATCATGATAGACTTTTTTATTGTTGGCGATCAGCTTTCTTGCCGCTTTTGCCATGAGGCACCCTCCTTTCCGTCCGCATAAGCGTCATAAGCATTGTCCGGACACACTTCAAATTCAACGGTTCTCATAATCTTATCGGCTGCTGCCGCAAAAACCGTAACCTTTTGCCCCAATTTATAGCTTTTTTGCGTCCGCTCTCCGACCAGCTCGCAGGTTTTTTCGCAATAGCGGTAAAAATCGTCTTTGAGCGAGGATGCGCGCACCAGTCCTTCTACGGTATTGGGCAGTTCTACAAAAAATCCCCACTCCGTTACGCCGGAGATCACGCCCTCGAACGCCTCTCCGAGATGATGCTGCATATATTCCGCCTTTTTCAGCTTTACCGTTTCCCGTTCGGCCTCCTCCGCGCGCCGTTCGGTCAGGCTGGACTGTTTGGCGACCTCCGGCAGGATTGCTTCGTAATGCTCGATCCTGTTCTCGTTCAGCCGTCCCCGAAGCGAATCTTTGATGATACGGTGTATCTGCAGATCGGGATAACGGCGGATAGGCGAGGTAAAGTGGCAGTAATAATCGGCGGCCAGACCAAAATGCCCCGTACAGCTTGTCGTATAGCGCGCCTGTTTCATCGCGCGCAGCGTCAGCCTGCCGATCAGCGCCTCCTCGTCGGTTCCGTCAATTTTTTCCAGCAGCTTCTGTAATTCCTTCGGATGGATTTCCTCCTGTCCGATGTGGATGCGATAGCCAAAATTGCGGATAAACGCGGAAAGATTTTTGATTTTTTCACTGTCCGGCTTTTCGTGCGTCCGGTAGACAAACGGCAGCTCCCTCCAGAAAAATTCCTGCGCCACCGTTTCGTTTGCGATCAGCATAAAATCCTCGATGATCTTTGTGGCAACGCTGCGGTCGTACGGCAAAACGGAAACCGGATTCCCCCGTTCATCCAAAACCACCTTCGTTTCCGGAAAATCGAAATCGATCGAGCCGCGCTTTTTTCGTTTTTTCCGCAAAATGCCCGCCAGCGTTTCCATCCGCTCAAACATCGGCACAAGCGCTTCATATTCCGCTATGACCGAAGGGTCGCGGTCGGCAAGGATTTTTTTAACGTTTGTGTAGGACATCCGGCGGTTTACGCAGATTACCGTTTCCGCAATCTGATGGCTGATAACCTCTCCTTTCGGGTTGATCGTCATAAGACAGCTCAATGCCAGACGGTCTTCTCCCTGATTGAGCGAGCAGATTCCGTTGGAAAGCGTATGAGGCAGCATTGGAATCACGCGATCGACCAGATAAACGGACGTGCCGCGTTTCAGCGCCTCTACATCCAGCGCGCTGTACTCCTGTACATAATTCGATACGTCGGCAATATGGACGCCGAGAAGATAATTTTCGCCCTCCATTGTCAAAGAAACCGCATCATCCAGATCTTTTGCATCCTCCCCGTCGATGGTAACCATCTGCCAGTCCCGAAGATCCATGCGCCCTGCCATATCCGCTTCGGAAACCTCCTTAGCCACGCGCTCCGCCTGACGGCAGACCTTTTCGGGAAATTCCGGCGTAAGTCCGTACGCCCGCACAATGGAAAGGATGTCCACTCCGGGATCGTCGATATGCCCTAAGATTTCCGTTATCCGGCCGCTTGGATTCTTTCCGTTTTTCCCGTAATCCAGAATCTCTACAACGACCTTATGACCGGATACCGCGCCTTTGGAATGCTCTTTTGCAATAAAGATATCCTTTCCGAATTTCGGATCATCCGGAATGACAAAACCGTAATTCTCGCTCTTGTCATAGGTGCCGACCAGCGATTCCATGCCCCGTTTGACGATGGAAAGGACTTCTCCCTCCCTGCGCCGTCCGGCTGCTGCCGGCAGGATCGAAAGCTCTACCAGATCCATATGAAGCGCGCCGTTTGTCTTGGCTTCCGGAATAAAAATATCCTCCTCCATCCCTTCTACCGAAACAAAGCCAAACCCCTTCGGGTGCGCCGTAAAGGTTCCGACCAGCCGCCTGCTTTCCGCCTTTGAATATTTTCCGCGTTTGGAGAGAACGATCTTTCCCTCGTCGAGCAGCTCGCGCAGCACCGCCTCCAGCAGCGGACGCTGTTCCTTCGAAACGCCAAGCACGATCGCCAGCTCCTTAATTTTCATCGGGGCATACAGCTCCGAGCAGATCAGATCGTATACGGTTTTCTTTCTTTCTTCAAAACTTTTTTCCTGTCCCATTCCAGACGCCTCTTCCTTCCGCCTCCGGCACAACGGCTTTTTCATGCTATGTCATGGAAACTCGGCAGAATTTCCGATGACAGAAAAAGACTGCCGAGCATTTCGACAGTCTTTTGTACTCCTATGACCAGATTCCCATATTCAAAACCATCGCAAGCAGCAGGAACAAGATCACGCATACTCTGGTCAGCTTGACCAGTCTGCCTTCCATGGAACGTCCCTTATTCTTGCCCCAATAGGTATCTGCTGCTCCGCTGATTGCTCCCAGTCCTGCGGATTTTCCTTCCTGCATCAAAATTATTACGGTAATGATCAGACTGATAATGATCAGCACGATCATCAAAGCCACTTTTAACGCGCCCATGGCGGTACCTCCTATCTCAAAACTCAACAGCTTTGTTGAGTATAGCATAACTCATCTATCTTTTCAAGACTTTTTCCGCTTAATGTTTATACCTTTTACCCTTCCAGCTGGGAGGTGCAGTTCGGGCAGCGGGTAGCGGCAATGGCAATCTTGGTTTTGCAGTACGGGCATTCTTTGGTGTCCGGTTTTACCTCCTCCTTCGACGACAATTTGTTCGAAGCCGCGTTCATCAGTTTTACGATCAAAAATACGATCAGCGCCATGATCAGGAAATTGATGACATTGGTAATAAACTTTCCGTAATACAGCGTGCTTTCCCCGTTCAGCTTAACGGAAAACTGGTCGAAGTTCATACCTCCGAACAAACCCAGCAGCGGATTGATGATATCCTCTACCAGCGAAGATACGATCGAGGTAAACGCGCCGCCGATAATGATACCGACTGCCATATCCATCACGTTTCCCCTGCTGATAAACGCTTTAAACTCTTTCATAAACTTTTTCATTCCGGTTCCTCCTCATTTTTCCTTCGTATAGAATTTTTTCTTTTTCATTATAGCGCAAACCGTATTTTTTGCAACTTTTCCTTTTCGTTCTTCTATGCTAAAATATCAGTAACGCAAATCCAAACAGAAAGGACACGCGATATGAATGTTAAAAAAATTCTGGAGGAGACCACCATCAACAGCGCTTCCGATATCTGGATCGTTGCGGGCCGGCCTTTATCTTATAAGTCCAACGGCACCCTCCAAACCTTAAATGAGATCATTCTGTATTCCAAAGATACCTATGA
>CANQCX010000086.1 GCA_947591115.1 uncultured Lachnospiraceae bacterium
CCGGCCGGAGCATGAAAAGCTCCGGGCAAGGTTGGAACGGTATCTTTCGGAGGATGCCGGACGGCTGAATCTGTGATTGATCAAACCGAAAAACAAGTTTGTAATCCAAAAATATTTAAGGTTGCAAACAAAATTTTGGTCTGGTATATTATTAAATAGAAACAAAGGCGTTTGTGCGGGGCATTTCTGCGCAGGCGCTTTTTTTGTTTCGGATTTTTATCAAAAGGAAAGAGAAGAGGTGTGATTATGGCCATTGAATTGCGCAGGTTGATTGAGAAAGTGGAGCATATGGATATTACGTTGCTGGCTGGGGAACATGGGACAGGTCATCTGGTTCAGTGGGTCCATATGACAGAAACGGTAGAAGCGTCCGGTTTTTTGGATGGAGGTGAGATCGCATTTGTTACGGGGATCGGGTTGAGCAGTCCGGCGGACCTGCTGAATCTGGTGGAAAAAATATATCAGCGCAATGCGGCGGGAATCATTGTAAACACAGGGCCATTTTTAGAAACCGTACATAAGGATGTGCTCGCGTTTTGTGACCAGCATGATTTTCCGCTCTATGTGGTTCCATGGAAGATCCATCTGGCGGAGATCATGCGCATTTTCTGCACATGTATCACAAGGGAAAGCCAGCGCAGTCTTGAGACGGCGGCCGCATTTAAAAATGCGATTTTTTTCCCACAGCAGGAGGAGCTGTATGTAGTGCCGTTATCAACGCGCTGTTTTCATGTAAACTGGCGTTATGCCGCCTGTGTGCTTCAGATTACAACAGAGGGGGATCTGCTGCAGCGAAATGAAAAGATGATTGTCTCACTGGAAAATTCATTGAGGCATGCGTATAAAAATTTTGCCGTATTTGAATATGAGGGGGAAATCATACTGGTCGTTGCAAATTATGACCGGATGCAGATGGAACAGTTTGTGGAAGCATTAAAGCAATATAGCAGGAAGTACCTGCTGCGGGGAGAGGAGATCAGCCTTGGAGTCGGGCGGCAGACAAGGAGCATCCGCTGTTTATATAAGAGTTACAGACAGGCGAAGAGCATCCAGCGCCTGCAGATGCGGCATAAAATAGAGCCGACTATGATCTTTTATTCCGATATGGGGCTGTACCGGCTGCTTATGGGAATAGAGGATAAGGAATTTATCCAGGATTATTATGACGCGACGTTAAGGCGCATCCTCGAGTACGATAAAGCGAACGGAGCGGATCTGACTGATGTGCTGCGCTGTTATTTAAATCATGACGGGAGCGTAAAGGATACTGCGGACGCGTTATTTGTACACCGCAATACGGTTAATTATAAAATAGGAAAGATCGGGGAGCTGCTCCATAAAGATCTCTCTTCGTTACAGGTCCGGATGGAGCTGCTGCTGGCGTTTATGCTGCAGGATATGCTCTGAACCTATGCATGGCAGGAACAAAAGGGGCTGTCGCACGAAGGATTAAGCATACAAAAGCTTATGTCCTTTCGTGCGGCGGCCCTTTTGTTTTGTGCTTTGGCACAAACAGGTTTGTGTCCGGATTTATTGAAAAGCGGGCTGTGCAGGCTATAATCATAAATAACAAAGCAAAGCAGCGCAGAGAGAAAGCGAGGGAAAAAGATGGGACTTACAGGAAAAGAAGTGGCAGAATACCAAAAGAAATATGTGCTTCAGTCGTGGAGTAAACAGGGGAATTTAAATCCGATTCCGGTAGAGCGTGCGGAGGGCGTCTATTTTTATGATTATGACGGAAACCGATATACCGATATGTCGTCCCAACTGGTGAATCTGAACCTTGGATACGGCAATGCTGATATTGCAGAAGCAATCAAAGAACAGGTTGACCGTTATTGCTTTGTCAGTCCCGCTTATGCGGCGGAATCAAGATCAGCGCTTGCAAAACGGATCATCGATCTGCTTCCGGATACGTTTGGCAAAGTGTTTTTTACAAATGCCGGCGCGGATGCAAATGAAAATGCAATCAAGATTGCGCGGCTGTATACCGGGCGCAAAAAAATATTCAGCCGCTACCGCAGTTATCATGGCTCCTCTTTCGGGGCGGGAAATCTGACCGGTGAGCCGAGAAGATATCCCCTCGAACCGGGGATTCCGGGTTTTATCAAGTTTTTTGATCCATACCTGTACAGAGAAACGATCGAATTTAAATCAGAAGAGGACGCGGCGGCGTTTTATGTGGCGAAATTAAGGGAGCAGATTATTTATGAAGGGCCAGACCAGGTGGCGGCCATTGTGCTGGAAACCATTACGGGATCGAATGGGATCATCATTCCGCCGAAAGGATATCTGCCGGGCGTCCGCAAGGTGTGTGATGAATTTGGGATCGTTATGATCTGCGATGAGGTTATGGCAGGCTGGTGCAGAACCGGAAAAATGTTTGCGTTTGAAAATTTTGGCGTAACGCCGGATATTGTCACGTTTGCAAAAGGCGTGACATGCGGATATGTTCCGCTGGGCGGAGCGGCAGTTTCAAAGAAGATCGCGGCATATTTTGACGACCGGCAGCTCTCCTGCGGACTGACCTATAGCGGGCATCCGCTTGCGTGCGCGGCAGGCGTGGCGTGCGTAAATTATTATGAAAAAGCAAAGATTTTAGACCATGTAAAGGATGTCGGGCAGGCGCTCGGCGTGTGGCTCGAAGATTTGAAAATATGCCATGCATGCGTGGGGGATGTAAGATATATCGGGCTGTTTTCCTGTGTGGAGCTGGTAAAGGATAAAGGGACAAAAGAGCCGTTGGTTCCCTATGGCAGGGATGTGGACGGCGTGATGGCGGAGATTGTCGGGATGCTTAAAAAGCGCGGATTTATGACATATTCCCATGAAAATATGATTTTTGTATGTCCGCCGTTGATTATCACAAAAGAGCAGCTGGAGGAAGAGCTTGCCAAACTGGATGAAGTTCTTGCGGTCGTCGATCAGGATTTTATTGGATAGGGGGCGTTTCTATGTCACATTTTATGATTCCGGCGCATGTGTTCCGGGGGAAAAGCGCGTTGGAGGAGGCGGTCCCCTATATGCGAAAACTGGGAAATCGGGCATTGATCGTGACAGGCAGGCATGTGGGAAAATCCCCGATGATGGACAGCCTGAAAAAATGTCTGAAGGATGCGCAGATCGCATGGTTTGTGTTTGACGGCATTACCGGGGAGCCTACCGATCAGATGATTGCAGAGGGCGCGGCATTATATAAGAAAACAAACAGCCGTTTCCTGATCGGAATCGGCGGGGGAAGCCCTCTGGACGCCGCAAAGGCGATCGCGGCCGTATCCGCGCATGGGGGAAGCGTCTGTGCGCTGAATGGCATTGAGATCACAGGCGCGCTTCCGAAGGTCGTGGCAATTCCAACAACGGCCGGTACGGGATCTGAGGCGACAAGATTTACGGTCATTACGGATCGGGAACAAAATATAAAAATGCTCCTCAAAGGGGAATGCCTTGTGCCGGAGATTGCGATCTTAAATCCGGAGTTTACGATGGATATGCCAAAATCGGTGACGGCGTCTACAGGGCTTGACGCGCTGACGCATGCGGTGGAAGCATATACATCCAAAAAGGCGGATGCGCTTACCGATCTGTATGCGACGTCAGCGGTGAAACGGATTATGAAATATCTGCCTGCCGCTTATCAAAACGGGTTTGACGGGACGGCCAGGGAGGAGATGGCGCTTGCGGCGTTTGAGGCGGGCGTGTGCATCAATAATTCCAGTGTCACGCTCGTGCATGGGATGAGCCGTCCGATCGGCGCATTGTTTCATGTGCCGCATGGGCTGAGCAATGCGATGCTGTTGGCGGAATGTCTGGAGTTTGCGCTGGACGGGGCATATGAGCGGTTTGCAGCGCTTGCAAAAGGGATCGGCGCAGCTCCGCGGGAAATGGAAGCTCCGGAGGCTGCGATGGCGTTTGTCATGAAAATACGGGAGCTTTGCAAAATATGTGAAATACCGTCCTTACAGGAGTATGGCGTCAGCCGGGAGGCGTTTGAAGCGGCGGTTGAAAAGATGGCGGATGATGCGATTGCTTCCGGCAGTCCTGCCAATACGAGGAAAGCGGTTGGAAAAGCGGATTGTGTCAGGCTGTATCACAGGGTTTTTGAAAATGGCATATAGATAAAAGGAGAAAGCAAAGGCGCTTGGTAAGGGATGCTTTTGCTTTTTTTGTGCGCATGGGCGCGGAAAGGGAAAAACAATTACGGAGGAAAAAGTATGAGTGGAAAAGAAGAAAAGGAAGTGGAAATTTCCATACGCGATGTGGGCGTGGCTTTTTGTGATAATGCGGGAAATCATGTTCAGGCGCTGACGGGCGTCAATCTTGATATTTATAAGGGTGAGTTTGTCGCATTGCTTGGGCCTTCCGGCTGCGGCAAGACGACGCTGCTCCGTTCCGTCTGCGACCTGCAGGAGGTGACCGAGGGAGAAATCCGTATTTCCGGAAAGACGCCAGGGGAGATACGGCTGGAACAAAAGTTCGGGTTTGTGTTTCAGCAGCCGGTGCTGCTTTCCTGGCGGACAGTGAAAAAAAATGTAGAGCTTCCGCTTGAGATTATGTATTACTCAAAAGCGGATCGCTCAAAACGTGCGGATGAAATGCTGCAAATGGTAGGGCTTTCGGATTTTGCGGATCATTATCCGGGGCAGCTGTCGGGCGGGATGCAGCAGAGGGCGAATATTGCAAGGGCTTTTGGTTTGAGGCCGGATATCCTGCTGATGGATGAACCGTTTTCCGCGCTGGATGAGTTTACAAAAGAAAAACTCCACATGGACCTGCTGCAGATCTGGAGTGAGACAAATAAGACCATTCTTTTTGTCACGCATAATATCCAGGAGGCAGTGCTGCTGTCTGACCGCGTATGCGTACTCTCTCCGCATCCCGGCAGGCTCTCAGCAGTCGTGGATATCGACCTGCCGAGGGACCGGACTCTGGAGATGAAAGAAACGGCGCACTTTAATGAGCTGGTCTCAAAAGTCAGAAATTCGTTTGAAGGAGGGAGCGTTTGATGAAACAAAGGATAATGGCGCTGTCCAGGAAAAAATGGTTCTCCATGGCCGTCTGGATTTTTGCGCTGGTCTGTGTCTGGGAAATCGGGGCGTCTGTTGTTGCGGGGACAAAACGGTCGCCGGAAAATATACTCCCGCATCTGTATCAGATCGCAGTGGCGGCTTTTTCACCGGAACCGGTGTCTGCGGGAATGTCTGCAGCGGCAGTTGTGCTTACCAGCGCCGGGGCGACGCTCCTGCGCGCATTGCTTGGGTTTGCCTGCGGGACGGTTCTTGGCTTTGCGCTCGCATTGCTGATGCAGCTTTCCGGAATTGTGGAAAAACTGGTATTTCCATACCTGATGTTGATACAGTTAATCCCTGTGCTGGGGCTTGCGCCGATCATTTTATCCATTACCGGGGATATTAACCAAAGCCGTATCGTGATCGCGGCGGTTTTAAGCTTTTATCCGGTAGCCGCCAATACGCTTGCCGGTTTTCAGTCGGTGGAGAAGGAGAAGTATGACCTGATGTATACGTATGCGGCGAGGAAATCTGTCATATATAAAAAAATCCTGATCCCATCGGCAATCCCGTATTTTTTTACCGGGCTTAAAATCGCCGCTCCAATGGCGGTCACAGCATCGATTCTGGTGGATACGCTGCAGGGGGATGGCGGGCTTGGCTGTATGCTGTCCCAATCCCTGAAGCATGCGATGAGCATTTATGTATTTTGGCTGATTGTTTTTTTCAGCGCATTTATCGGCATTTTCAGCGGTTATCTGATGGGGCGGCTGGAGCTTCTTGTATCGCCGGAAAAACGGAAGCCGCGCAAAGCGCAAAAAAGGAAGGGGAATTGATATGGCTCAGAAACGAAAGCGGAAAAAAAGGCTGTACCAGAGAATCAGAGAGAATAAGAGACTGCAGTCGGCAGAGACGGTTGTTCTTCCGGTAATGCTTGGGATCGCTATCTTTCTGTTGTGGCAGGGGGGAATCGTTCACCAGTGGTTCCACACCGATGTGTTCACCCTGCCGCTGCCGACAAAAATCGGAAGCATCATGGGGGATAATATAGACAAGATACTGGAAAACACATTTTCGACGGTATCTGTCGCCTTTATCGGGCTGGCGCTCGGATGTATCCTCGGATATCTGTTTGCTGTGCTCGCGGCGGTTTTTCCGAGAATCGGAAGCGGCGGGCTTGGCATTATCGGGGCGTTTGCATCGATTCCTGTTGTGGCGTTAGCGCCGGTGATGAATAACTGGACGAGGGATCTGTCAAAGGAAGCGTCAATACGGAGCATGGCGTCAAAAATAATCGTTGTTATGTTGATATCAGCCGCCAATATGAGTCTGAACGCATACCGCGGATTAACGGAGGTAAAGCCGTTTTCAGAGGATCTGATGGCAATCTATACGACGAAAAAAAGGGTCGTGCTTTGGAAGCTGCGCATCCCAAATTCGCTGCCGTATGTATTTATCGCATTGAAGGTGGCGGTTCCGTCAAGCATCATGACAGCGATTGTAAGTGAGTATTTCGCAGAATATATTACCGGCGTCGGGAGGCAGATCCGCGAGAATATCGTGCTGGCGCAATATGCGACGGCATGGGCATATATTGCGACCGCCTGTATCATAGGCGTTGCGGCCTATGTATTATTGATGGTTATTCAGGGCCTTACACTTCGCAGATACCATTGAGCTGGGAAGTATAAGCATATATTTTTACAAGGAGGACAAGGATATGAGGAAGAAAACACAAAAATGGATGCGTATGTTGGGAGTTGCGGCTTTGACGGCAGGCATGCTTACAGGCTGCGGCACGAAGGCTGCGGAGTCACAGGGAGGCGGTGCGGCGGCAGACAGCGCGGGAAGCAAGACAACCGGGGAAAGCGCGGCGTCTGGGGAAAGCGTGGCATCGCAGGAGACAGAGTTATCTTCTGAGGCTGTCATCCGCGCGGCTGCCGGAGACGGAAAAGTCGGGAACTGGGGGCTTGGAAATGAATATGAGGTTCTCGCGCTTCTGGCAAAGTATGACCTGCCGGTGGAATATTTAAGCCAGGACTTTACGATGGACGGCTTTGATGACGATTCGATCACCCTGGCGTCTGCAATGACCTATAACGAGCTTGGATTGGTAAAAAATGATTATGACGGCGGATATGGATATGGCGATACGATCGGGATCATTGACATGAACGATGAAGGGGTGGCAATGATGGAGGACAATATTTTCTGCACGAAGGCGTTTGCCGCAGAAAATCCGGAAACCGTCAAAGCATTTTTATATGCGTCGCTCAAAGGATGGGAGTATGCAGTCGCAAATCCGCAGGAGGCGGCGAAAATCTGTTATGAAGCGGGTTCGTCCGTTTCTCAGGAACATCAGTCCTACATGGCGGATGAAGTTGCAAAACTGGCGTCAACAGATACGAAAGGCAATACCGTAACGGACATCGGAAATATGGATGACGACGCCATGCAGCAGACGCTGGATATCGCGAAGCAGTATGTGACGCTGGACGATGAAGCGGCGAATACGGCTTTTCAGAGCCTGACGCTGGATGATATACGCGATAAGACCTTCATAGAAGCGGCAAAAAGCTCAGACGGGACTTTTAAGCCGGAAAAAACCGAGGTGTCCATTCAGTTAAAGTGGCTGCCGGATGCGCAGTTTATGGGGTATTATGTCGCGGACGCATTAGGCTATTATAAAGAAGTCGGACTTACGGTCAATATTGTGTCCGGAGGCGGCGATATCGCAGAGACGACGGCGGTAAATAATGGAACAGTTGATTTTGGCGTCACCTGGGAGACAAACCTTGCTTCTGCAGACGCAGGCGGGATGGATCTTGTAGAGATCGCGCAGATTTTTCAGCGGTCGGGGCTGGTACTGGTATACAAACCGGAGAATTTTTAAAGAAAGGGGGATCAATAAGATGATGGATCTGATGATAAAAGGCGGTACGGTTGTTACGGCGACCGAGCATTATATCGCGGATGTTGCCGTCAAAGACGGGAAGATTGCAGCAATTGGCAAAGATTTGGACATGCCTGCCGATCAGGTGGTGGATGCGAAAGGGAAGCTTGTGCTTCCCGGCGCGATTGATGCGCATACGCATATGGCAATGCCGTTCGGCGGCACTGTTTCCGCAGACAGTTATCTGTCCGGAACAAGGGCGGCGGTATGCGGCGGGGTTACGACGATTTTTG
>CANQCX010000087.1 GCA_947591115.1 uncultured Lachnospiraceae bacterium
CGCGCCTTAATTCCCTGGTGCGCGCTCTGATCTACATGATAATAACCTGCCGGCTGCTCCGCGCTCAGACGGTATTCCGTTTCCGGATCCGTCGTGGAGATTGTTTCACTCTCAAAAGAAACCTTGCGGTTTTTTGGTCTTGTTTCCTGACCGTAAATATTAAACGTAATGACTCCGCCGCTGCAATATCCTTCTATATAGATCGGCACGTCGTACGGATTGACAAAACGGAAATCTTTGTAGGTTCCCGCAATGGCGGCGTCCTCCGACGGGTTTACGTAATTGACGATCATGGAATGGTTAAACCGCATGGATATTTCCAATTCGGCGCGGATCGCCGCATTATATAAGGTGGTGGACACCTGACAGATCCCGCCTCCGAAAGACTCTACGGTCGTTCCGTTCAGATAAGAGCCTGCAAGCTCATATCCGTTTTCCTGCGTAAACGGACTGACTGCGGTATATACGGAAAATTCCTCGCCCGGATATACGATGGAGCCGTTGATCTTGGCGCAGCCGTTTTTGACATTCTGCGACCTGCCCGCGCCGGAGGTACTGAAATTCGTCGAAAACGAACCGAGCACGTCCGTAATCTGTTCTAATTCCTCCCGGCTTCCTCTCGGAGCGACCTCCTGCGTAACCAGCTCGATCTCCGCCGTCCCCTGATCCCAGTCTTTTAAACTGTCATTGATCCGGTACACCGAATCGACGATCGCTACCTCCGTACCGGTTGCCCCCGGTACAAATACAAACTGTCCGTTTTCACGCTTCAGTCCGTTGTCTACCGCTTCGAAATTAAGCGTGGAACGGTGGTCATAGAGCAGCCTTGCCGTCGCCTGTTTATCCACCTCCAGCTTCATATCCAAAACTACGGCATCGTTCTCCAGATCCTTGCTTGCCTTGTAACGGTTAATCAGGCTTCCGGAATGGGCGACTGCAAGCGCTTCCTCCGCCGCCTCCTCCGCGTCTAAGGTTACGCCCATTTCTTCTGCTGTCGTATCAAAAGAACCGTCCGCGCCCTTTAACGTAAAAACCGTATCCTGAAGCTCCTGAAGATATTCCTCCATCGCGTCACGCGCTTCTTCTTCCGTCATTCCTCCGACATCAACCCCGCCGATATATACTCCCTCGGCGATCCGCGGCTCTGCGGCTTCCTCCGCCTTAACGGCTGCCGGTTCCGCGAACAGTAAATATCCGGTCAACATCAATCCTGCTGTAAGTATGATCCTGTTCGATTTTTTCATCTTAAAACCCTCATTCCTACATAGAAATTCCTACTGCTGATTCCTTATTTTAACATAACCTCCCACATTTTCAAGAATGAATATACACGAAACTCTCCGCCCTGCGGAAAAGTTTTTTGTAAAAACTCCTCAATCCCCCGAAAACCTAAGAAAAGATAAAAGCGGACAAAACGGTGGTCAAAAGCATCGCCGCAACCAGAACCAGTACGATTACCGCCGCCCGCCTTTTTTTCTTCGGGGAATTATGAAATTGATACATTTTGCTTCACCTCGCTCTCAAAATCGTATATAATGCATTTAATGTTTGTATTTTGGAAAGGACACCAACCGTTATGATGCCATTTTTTATAATATTTGTCGTATTTTTATTGATTTTGCACCATTTTCTCCGCAAAAACACGAGAGACCAGCAAGCGGTAGAGGAAAACTTCTGGAACAGAGAACGGCAGGCCAACGCCGCGCGGAAAAAGGATATCAGCGGACTTGACTACATTACGCCTCCGCTGGATCGTCTGCCGTTAAATCTCAACACCGAAACGGAACGGCAGCTGGTTTCGCTTTCGCAGGAAAAAATTCTCAATCTGACCGGCTATACCAACACCGATCTGAAACTGGAATACGGGCCTGCCAATCTGGAAACGCTTTCCCAATGCGATGCGAATTTTACCGAGCTGGTACGGCTCCTTACCGCATATTCACAGGAGTTGATCGATGCGGGACAAACGCAGGAGGCGCGCACGCTGCTGGAATTCGGCGTATCTGTTCAGGCGGACTCCGGCGTCCTCTATACCCGTCTTGCAGATATTTATCAAGCGTCCGGCGAAACCGAAAAAATCCGCCGGCTGATCGACTCTGCAAACGAATTGCGCAGCATTTCCAAAGACGGAATCATCGAAAAGCTGACCGCTTACCTTCCGTAAAGCCGGTAATAACGATCCATGATCCGCGATGCTTCGTTTCTGGTCAGACCGTCCCAGAAGATCTCGTCCGTAAGCTTGTGCTTTTCACGATAACTGCGAAGCTGCTCGATCTGATGCGCCGTCGCCGGCGTCTGTTTTTTCACATGGTACTGCAGATGCTTTGGCTCAAACAGCGCCTTCTGCTCCGGCTTCGCCATCTCAAAAAGCCGCTCAAAAACCTGCTGCGTTTCCTGCGCGTCATCCAGCGCCCGATGCGCATGGTTTCGTTCAATCCCAAAATAACTGCACAGCGCCTCCAATGTTTTGGACTGCTCCGGCGAAAGGAGCTGCCTTGCAATTTTTAACGTATCGCAGGCATACCATTCCACAGAACGGTTATGATTAACCGCCCACTGCTTTATAAAGCTATAATCATATCGTATATTGTGCCCCACCGCAAAATCGGCTCCGACAAAATCCAGCAGCTCCGCTACCGCCTCATCCATAGGTTTTCCCTTCGATGCCATAGCATCCGTAATTCCGGTCAGACGAGTGATCCGCTCCGGAATGGGACAGCTGGGATTGACCAGCGCGGAATATGACGCTGTACAGCTTCCGTCCCGTACGCGAACCGCGCCGATTTCAATAATGCGGTCTTTTTTTACTGCCAGTCCGGTCATTTCCAGATCCACGACCGTATAATCCATTCCTTCCATTTAGTTTACCCGTTTATCCTTTGATCTGCACAAATCGCATAAAAAGCATTCCCCGCATTTGGGATTTCTTGCAAAACAAATGCTCCTTCCGAAGGTAATGATCTGGATATTGTATAAAATCCAGTGATCCTCCGGCAGTTTTTTCATCAGGTCATACTCTACCTTTTGCGGATCGTCTTCTTTGGTCAGTTCCAGCCGCTTGGAAATCCGCTTCACATGAGTATCTACTACAATGCTTGGCTCATGGAAAATATTCCCTCGAATTACATTTGCCGTTTTTCTCCCTACACCCGGAAGCGAAGTCAGCTCCTCCAGCGAGGACGGTACTTCCCCGCCGTATTCTTCTACCAGTTTTTTGGCGCACGCAATGATGTTTTTGGCTTTATTATGATAAAATCCGATGGAATGAATATCTTTTTCCATTTCTTTGACATCCGCCGCCGCAAACGCTTCCAGCGTCGCATATTTTTGGAACAGCTCCTTTGTTACGATATTTACCCTTGCATCCGTACACTGGGCGCTTAAAATTACCGCGATCAACAGCTGCCATGCATTGTCATGATTCAGATAACAAACGTACTCGGTTCCGTATCGTTCATCCATTCGTTTTAAAATTTCTTCCGTTCTTTTTGACGCCATCTCTTTTCATCCTTCCCTGCTCTTTTCCTCTGCATCCTCACAAACGGATATGCGCTCCGCCTTTGCCCTGCGGTTCAGCGGATTCCGTTCTTCGTAATCAAAGCGAATCCAAACCGGCTCTTTCCGGTATTCCAAGAAACCGGAGCCTTGCTGCGCCTCCTCCGATAAAAAGTCATAGTGAAACGGCTCCAAATGCTGCTGCGTCCGGTTCCGGCAGTATTTTTTTGTCTGCATTTTCCACTCCGAAGCAGACGGCGCCCATGCTGGACGGCTCTTACAATTTTCACGCAGATACAGATCAAACGTCAGCGCCTCCTCAAACAGCGTTTGCTGCTTTTGGGAAATCCCTCGCTCGCTTTTTAAAAATTCCAGCAGTATCTCGCATCTGCGGAGACGGGAATGGCTCATCCCGAAATATCCGTTTTTCTCATAAAATGCGCCCAATGCCTGATACATCGCATACGCGTCGGAAAACAGCTTTTCCATCCATTGCATGGTAACTGCATATTGTCCGCTGTTATAATAAACCTCAAGCATTTCCTCCGCCTGACGGATCAAAAGCAGCTCCTCATAGGACATCCATTTTGTGGCAAGCACCTCATACGGCGGTTTTTTGTGATAAATCATTTCGTATTCGCCGGAATGCTCATAGAGATACGAACCCTTTAACACTTTTAAAAATCCAAGCTGCAGCTGTTCGGGACGAAGCGCGTAAATCTCGTTAAACGAACGGCGGAACGCCGGATAATCCTCATAGGGCAGGCCTGCGATCAAATCCAGATGCTGGTGGATATTTCCGCCCTGACGGATTTTTACCACAACCTCCTTTAACCGCTCAAGCTGCATACTCCGATGAATGGCACGAATCGTCGGTTCGTTCGTGCTTTGTACCCCGATCTCAAGCTGAATCAGACCCGGGCGCATTTGGGAGAGCAGCAAAAGCTCCTCCTCCGTAAGCAGATCCGCAGAAATTTCAAAATGAAAATTGGTAATTCCGTTATCGTGATCCCGAATAAACCGCCAGATCTCCTGCGCGTGGGAATGGCTGCAGTTAAACGTCCGGTCTACAAATTTGACCTGACGGACCTTCTGCTCCAGAAAAAAAGAAAGTTCCTTTTTGACCAGTCCGATCTCCCGAAACCGAAGCGCTCGATCGACGGAGGACAGGCAGTAGCTGCAGGAAAACGGACACCCCCTGCTGCTCTCATAGTAAATGATGCGGTTTGCAAATATCTCCGTCTGCTGACAGTAAAACGGAATCCTGCTTAACTCCATCGGCAGACGCGGTTTGGTGCGGAGCAGTCCGCCTCCGTTTCTTTGGAAAACAATTCCGTCGATCTGCGCCAGCTCCTCCTCCGCCTGACAAAAGCCGCTTTGCCGCTTCTGATAATACCGGCACAGCATGAGAAAGGTTTCTTCGCCTTCCCCGACCATAACTCCCGCCGCCTCGGGATGTTTTTGAAGAAACGCTTCGGTTTCATAAGACACCTCCGGCCCGCCCAGCCAGATGGGAACCTGCGGACATAATTGATGAAAATCGTACATGATATCCTCGATCAATTCCAGATTCCAGATATAACAGGAAAAGCACAAAATATCCGCCCGCTTTTTATAAATTTGTTCCAGAATCTCCTCTTTTGGCTGGTTAATCGAAAATTCCGCAATTTCGATCTGCTTCGCAAACTCATTGGCATAAGCGCGCAGCGAGTAGACCGCCAGATTTGAATGGATATATTTTGCATTGATCGCAGCCAGTAATATTTTCATGGAAACCTCATAAATTCATATGTCCGATATAATGCTCCTCAAACGCGGGATGCTCCGCCAGCACAACCTCTCTTGCATGGCTGCGGATGTTTTCCAACGCTTTATCCGCGCGCACAGCGCCCTCCTGAAGATAACGCAGACAGCCCAGCAACGAGGTATTTCCTGCGGCGCAGGTCTTTTTTTCCCATTCCTTTGGAATCAGTCCGATCGCCGCGGCATCCGAAGCATCCAGATAATATCCCATTCCGCCCGCCAGATAAACCTGCGCCACGTCCTTTTCCGAAATGTTATATTCCATCAGCAGCAGATCGATTCCGGCGCGGATCGCGGCCTTCGCCATCTGAATCTGCCGGATATCCTCCTGCGTGATATACAGATTTTCCGGTATCTGACCGCCGCAGACGCCGGATGCCGGATATCCCGTTTCAAAAAACGGTTCCGCCAGCAGTCCCGTTTCGTCGAGCATTCCGATTTCTTTTAACTTCCTTAAACAGTGCAGTACGCCGGATGCATGAAGGCTGACGGCAAGGTCGCTTCCTTCAAATGCAGGGCCGGCGGCGGCGGACGCCGTAAGCAGTTTTTGAGAACACCCCAGCGCCATTTCGCCGTTTGTGCCCAAATCCAAGAGCAGAACCGGCTCCTGCTTTTCCATCATGCCGATCGCGTAAATTCCGCTTACAACGTCCGCGCCGATAAAAGCGGAAAGTCCCGGAAGCAGCGTTTCCGAAATCCGCCTTCCGCTTTTCAGCGTCCGCTCCCTGTTTGATTTCTCCACGCAGACCGGCGTAAACGGCGCCCTTCCCAGGCCTTCACAGGACCAGCCGCACAAAAGATGAAGCATGGTGGTATTGGCTCCTATCGCGGCTTTGCACAAGCCAAGATCCGTTTCCCCGCATTCTCCCAGAATTTCACGAAACGCGTCCTCCAGCTCCTGATCCAGCCGTTCCTGAATCAGCCTTTGCAGCGTATCCGCCTGTCCGTCCGCCGCAAGGCGGATACGGCTCATCACATCCGCGCCCAGCGCGCGCTGGGGGTTGGTAAAGCTGCGGAAAAGTTTTTTCCCTTGATAGCAGACCATCATTGCAACGGTTGTCGTTCCGATATCGACCGCCGCTGCCGGCTGCCTGTCCCAATCGTCTTTTCCCAAAAAATCCGGTTCCCAGACTGCTTCCGGCCGCGTCAGCATTTCTTCTCCGACTGCGTGAAAATCCGGCTGCTTTGGGACGGTTACCTCGTAGCTTCCCGGCAGACGGAACTGACAGGATTTTACCCTGCCAAATTGTTCGACTTCGACCGCGCATCTTCCGCACGTCCCGTTTCCCGCACATGGAAGGTCAATTGCAATATGATGTTTTTTTAGTGCCTGCCAGAGGTTTTCCCCTTTTTCTACCGTTACTTTCATGGGTTTTATTTTAACGCTCACAGGAAAGAATTGCAAGACGCTCCGTTTTCCCGATACATATCGGAAAGTGTGATAAGCCGCACTTCGCCCTTCTTTTCTGCATCCAGCAGCGAATCGGTAAAGCCTGTCTTTGAGAAGATTACATACCGGAATTTTCCGTTCCGCGCAAAGACCTTAGCATAGTGCCTCATAAGCTCCAGCTCGTCATATCCGACCTTTTCATTTCGGAATTTGCAGGAGCCGATGAGAAACTCATTTTTCACAGGCGTTGTCCCGACGATATCGATCTGCACCTGCCTCTTTTCCTTCTCGTCCGTTCCCCACCACTCGCCGATATCAACGATTTGGACATCGAGGGCGTCGTCGTAAAAAAGCAGGTACTCCCGACACATTTGCTCAAAGATCCGTCCCATATAATCGGACATCTGAGAGGACACCGCTTTACGAAAGATCCTATCCATTCTCCCTGAAGCGATCGCTGTGATGTTCTGCGGAACAAAGCGATACCAAAAGAGGAAAAACGGATCGCTGACCTTGTATATCGTTTTTCTGCCCGACTTCTCGGTAACGGGCGTCACTTTGCAAAGAATTCCAAGACTCAAAAGCACGCTGATATATTTCGAGCAGGCGCTGCTCTCCATCCCAACCTCGGAGGCAATCTCGCTCATGCGGGTGTGCCCCTCAGCGATGGCAGTAATAATCGCATTATAGATCGCCGGCTCTCGAAGCTCCTGTTTGAGAAGATTGGACGGCTCCTCAAACAGATAAGCGGACGGATCAAAGAGATTTTCAAGCAGCGCACGATTCAAATCCCCGCGAACATCCAACTTGTTGATATAGTGCGGAATCCCGCCCGTAATCCCGTACACATAGGCGTTCTCCTCCGGACTTAAATCCGTATTAAACACCGCAGTTTCCCGATATGTCAAGGGTTCTATCTTAAACTGTGCCGTCCGTCTGCCGTAAAGCGGACTTTGATAGCCAAGCACCTGATTTTCCATAAAGCTCATGGACGAACCGCAGAGAATCAGATACAGATTCGTCTCGCTCCACGCGTGGTCAATCAGATGCTGCAGACGAGACGAAATCGTCGGCGCGGCTTTCGCGAGATACGGGTATTCGTCGATGACGAAAATCAGCTTTTCCTTCGCTGCGAGACGTGTAAGCTCCGCAAAGGCGTCGTCAAAGTTCTGATACTCCGGCGCGGACTGGGCGTCGCCGGTTTTATACTCGCCGATGGCGCGGGAGAGCGTTTTCAAATTCTCATTCGCCGTTTCCTCGAGCATCGCGGAGAAATAAATCGTCGGTTTACCCTCGCAGAAACGGCGAATGAGCGAGGTCTTCCCTACCCGACGCCGCCCGTATACGATCACGCACTCAAAGCCGTCGGTCTCATATCTCTGATTCATTTTTTTCAGTTCGTTTTCTCTGCCATAAAACATCGCGCATCCTCCAATTCGGGAAACTTGATTAGGTAACTTATGAGTATATTATATCCCTTTCCTCCCATTTTATCAAG
>CANQCX010000088.1 GCA_947591115.1 uncultured Lachnospiraceae bacterium
CCGTAGGTCGATTCCATAATGACATAATCGGCCTCTTCGATATATTCCGGATTTTTGATCAGCGGACGGTTGATATTGCCGATATCTCCGGAAAAGACCAGTTTTCTGCGCGCCTCCCCCTCTATGATCCACATTTCAATGGAGGACGAACCCAGCAGATGCCCCGCGTCCACGAACCGAACCTTTAGATTTTCGGAAATGGAAATGATCTTATTGTAATCGCAGGATTGAAAATGCTCCAGCACCCCGATCGCGTCATTTAAATCGTAAAGCGGCGTAACCTCCGGCTTTCCCGCACGCCTTGCCTTTCGGTTCTTCCACTCCGCTTCAAATTCCTGAATGTGCGCGGAATCCTTAAGCATGATGTTGCATAGCTCGCACGTCGCTTTTGTGGCAAAAATCTGCCCCCGGAAGCCATGATTATACAAAAGCGGAAGCAGTCCGGAATGATCGATATGCGCATGTGTGATAAAAACATAATCAATGGTCGCCGGATTGACCGGAATCTTTTGATTGACATACAGATCCGGCCCCTGTTCCATTCCGCAGTCTACCAGCAGATTCTTATCCCCAAAGCTTACAAAATGACAGCTTCCTGTCACTTCGCGATCTGCCCCAATAAATTGCAGTATCATAAAACCCTCTCCTTTTTCATTCGTTTCTTTTATTATATCATATTTTCCCTGCGGCGCTATTCAAATTTGAGGATTTCTTTGCGGAGACGCCCCATAATCTTTTTTTCCAGCCGCGAAATGTACGACTGGGAAATCCCCAGCTCATCCGCCACCTCTTTCTGCGTCATTTCTCCGGCATTTTTGCGGTTGAGTCCAAACCGCAGCTCAATGATCTCCCGCTCCCTCTGATCCAGCTTTTCTACGGCTTTACGCAGCAGATTCATCTCTACCTCGTTTTCCATATCGCGGTATATAATATCCTCATCCGTTCCTAAAATATCCGAAAGCAGCAGCTCGTTTCCGTCCCAATCCACATTGAGCGGCTCGTCGATCGACACCTCCAGTTTTGTTTTATTGTTCCGGCGAAGATACATCAAAATCTCATTTTCAATGCATCGGGACGCATATGTCGCCAGCTTGATCTTTTTTTCCGGATTAAACGTATTGATCCCTTTGATCAGTCCGATCGAGCCGATGGAAATAAGGTCTTCCACCCCGACGCCGGTATTTTCAAATTTCTTTGCCAGATAAACGACCAGCCGCAGATTGTGGGCGATCAGCTTTTCCCTTGCCTCCTCCCTGCTGGGTCCGTCCCCTTTTGCCGAAATGCCGGTCAGCGCGATCAGGCATCTCTGCTCTTCTTCGGTCTCCAACGGCGGCGGCAGCACCTCCGAACCTCCGATATAAAAGATCCCGTCGTCGTCCGCGTTGCGCCATTGCGTTAAATTTTTCCAGAAACGTTTCAATTTTTCTAAAATCATGATTTTATTATCCCTTTCCATTCCCAATTTATCTATCTTCCATGATTCCCTCATTGAGAATCATTTGGTAGCGCCGATTGCGTAAAAGTCCCTCCTGAGCCTTTGCGATGACTGCCGGCTGCGACTGTTTTTCCGTTTTTGGACCTATAACGGAAATCCCGTCAATCCGGTAAAGCTCCAAAATGCCGTCGCTTTTGCCCAGAGAATGAAACAAAACCGCTCCCATGCGGCTGTTTTCCCCTACGTGCAGCCGCTCCATGACGTCCGGACTTACAATATGTACCGGCAAATGCTTTTCCGGTTCCCGAAGCAGGTTGCCGGAATCCATCAAGCCTTCACAGCGTACGCGGTAGCCGCCGTTTTTGAGTTCGACCGCAAACAGCCGCTTCTGTTCACATACGATACGGTATACGAAACGGAAAAACGCGCCCGCAAACAGGCAAAAAAGCAGTCCGACCAAAAGAGAAAGACGGCGGAACCCCGTCAGATTTTCCGCCGCCGGAACCGTCCCCCCCAGAAGAAGGGCAATTCCGCAGCACAAAAGGCTGTTCTGGAAGAATTCTTTCGGGCGGGTTCTGCCGAAGGTCAGAAAGACCAGAACCGGAAGAACCGCCAGATAGGAAATCCATAAAAAAAGCCGGTAATTTCTTATCCACAAAAGCAATCCGATTTCCGCAAGGCTCCCTATTCCGGAAACCAGAAAGACTCTGACCGCGCACTTACGGTACGGCACTTTCCGTATTCCTTCTGCGATTAACAGAATGATTCCGTTCATCAAAGAATTCTGCAGCCAGAAAATATCCGCATAAAATATGTAATCCATAACCACCTCCCGCCGCATCGTCCTCGTCATTGCCGCCTCCTTAGTATAGAAAAGAACGGTTGCAAAAAAAGGCGTAAAAAAGAGACTATGCGCAAAAACACATAGTCTCAAAAAACATTTCTTCCGCAAAAGCCGCGTTACCGCTTGGAATTTTTCAGGAAATCCGGAATATTGATCTCTACCGGTTTGACGGTGCTTTCCGGCTGGCGCGGCTTCTGAATGCCGCTGAACGACGGAGCCGATGACTGTATGCCGGACGACGAACGCGACGCACCTGCCTGTCCGCTATGTAAACCGCCGTTTACCGATGTGGTACGGCTGCTAAAGCTGCTGACGCCGGAAGGACGTCCCATATTCTGGATGGTCTGATTGTCATATTTCATCCGGTTCATCATGGTCGGCGGAACCGGAGCCGCCTTCGTGGCAACCTCCAGACCGGTCGCGATCACTGTGATCTTCGCCGAATCGGTCATGGTTTCATCGTACTTCGCACCGAAAATAATATTGGCCTCATCCCCTGCCATATCCTGTACATAACTTGCCGCATCGTTGGCATCCATCAGGGAAATATCGCCGGAAATATTGATAATGACGTGGCTTGCGCCGTTGATGGTCGTCTCAAGCAGCGGAGACTCTACCGCCTTCTTGACCGCCTCGAGCGCTTTCTCATCGCCTTTGGCTTCGCCGATTCCGATATGCGCCATGCCCTTGTCCTTCATAACGGTCTGCACGTCCGCAAAATCCAGATTGATCAAAGCCGGCAGGTTGATTAGGTCCGTAATTCCCTGTACGGCCTGCTGCAGAACCTCGTCCGCCTTCTTTAACGCATCCGGCATTGTAGTACGCCGGTCTACGATCTCTAAGAGCTTGTCATTCGGAATGACGATCAGCGTATCGACGCTCTCTTTGAGGCGTTCGATTCCGGAAATCGCGTTGATCATACGCTGTTTTGCTTCAAATTTGAACGGCTTGGTCACTACGCCGACCGTAAGGATGCCCTGATCTCTTGCAATTTTTGCAACGACCGGAGCCGCACCCGTACCGGTTCCGCCTCCCATACCGCAGGTAACGAATACCATATCCGCACCTTTGACTGCCGCTGAAAGCTCCTCGGTACTTTCCTCCGCCGCTTTTTCTCCAATCTCCGGCTGAGCGCCTGCACCAAGTCCCTTCGTCAGCTTCTCGCCGATCTGGATCAGCGTCGGCGACTTACAGAGCTGCAATGCCTGTTTATCCGTATTGACACCGATAAATTCCACTCCGCCAATATTTTCATCAATCATACGATTAACAGCATTATTGCCTGCGCCGCCTACTCCAATGACGATAATCTTTGCGCTGGCATCTGCCTCTGTTGTTTTAATCTCCAGCAAGGTTCTTCCTCCTCTTTCTCTTCCATTTATATCATTAAGGCTCATTTTCACTCATATAGACTATAATATAATTTTTCCGTCAAATAATCAACAGGAATTTACGATTTTTTTAGATTTCTTACTACTGCTTGTCAAACACAATATTTGTGGTTTCTTCGCTCCAATTCTCTAAATGTAGTATTCCGCTCATTCCGTTCAGCGACGGAAGGATTTTTCCGATGCGCTCCACCTTCTGCGTCAGGTACTCCAGCGACCCCATCTGAATCTGTACATTTTCGTAAAGCAGCACCGGAGATGCCGCTTGTCCATACACAATGGAATCCGGCACCAGATTGCTCCGTTTCAGCGCCTGCGTCATCGTCAGGATATCCCGCAGCGTCTCTTTTTCGATTGGAAGCCGCTCGTAAAGCACGACCTGTTCGCAATCGATTCCCCGAATTTCCGGCGTTCCCTCTACAATGTCGGAGGAGGTTTCCACCACGATCCCGTCTTTGTCAAAATATGCGTTTTCCCCGATCGCCGGAATGTACAGATACCCCATGATGCCCTTTTCATACACCTGAATATGCAGAGTGCTTGGATTTTTCAAGGTAATATCCATCGTATCGACGAACGGAATCGCCTCGGTATCGGTAAACCGGTATTTTAAAAATACATAAAGCGAGTTCCATGAATATTCGTCGTTTAACACCGCATTGCGGATCACGTCCTCTTCATATAAGAGATTGCCTTCGATTTCTATGTTTTTTACGCGGAATACGTTGATCTCAATGAGCGCGGCGATCGCCAGCACGATCAGGGTGGTAAGGACCGCGATCAGGATATTCTTTATCCGCTTCTTTTTTCTGCGCTTTTCCCGTATCATACATGCTCCTATCTTTCTATCGAACCGCTGCCGTCCGCCTGTGCGCTACCGGATATCCTCCAGCCGGATTCCTCTTGATACGCTTAAGACAAGTCCCATTTCCGCCATCAGAAAGACGATCGACGTTCCTCCGTAGCTGATAAACGGCAGCGTAACTCCGGTATTCGGGATCGTATTGGTTACTACCGCGATATTCAAGATTACCTGCAGCGAAATATGCGACATGATTCCGGTTACCACCAGCGCGCCGAACAGATCGCGCGCATTATTGGCAATTACCATCATCCGCCAGATCAAAAGCAGGTACAAAAGAATGACGCAGACCGCGCCGAACAGTCCAAGCTCCTCGCAAATAATGGTAAAGATCATATCATTCTGCGATTCCGGCACATTTCCCATCTTTTGCAGGCTCGCGCCGAGTCCCTTCCCGAACAGTCCTCCCGAACCGATCGCATAAAGTCCCTGAAGCGTCTGATACCCTTCGTCTCCCGCCGTCTCCGGATGCAGCCACGCCTCCACGCGCCCCTGCCGGTAGCCTGCCATCATGATAAAAATGACGATAAACGCAACGCCCAGCGCGCCGATCAGAAAGAACGGCTTATATTTGGGACTTGCCACAAACAGCATACAGACGGCGATTCCAAGAACAATGATAGCGGTGCTTAGGTTGGAATACGCGATTACCCCGACAAGCGGGATCAGCAGCGCAAGCACTTTTATAATGTTTTTCATCTTTCCCATCTGTTTGGGAATCTTTTCAATGACCATCGCCAGAAACAAAACAACCGCGATCTTCGCCAGCTCGGAAGGCTGGAACGACAGCGGGCCAAGCTGCAGCCAGCGGGACTGTCCATGCGAGCTGCGTCCGATTCCCGGGATCAAAATGACCGTACAGAGGGCAAACGCGGTAAAATACGCAAGCGTCCCGAATTTTCTCCATACGCGGTAATCGATCCGCGCCAGAAGAACCATCGGAACAATGCCCAAAAGGATGGCGCGGAGCTGACGCTTTAAAAAATACGCGCTGCCGCCGTATTTGTTTGCCGCCATATAGGAACTGGAGCTATAGAGCATGACCAGACCGAAGCAGATCAGAAAAATCAGGATAAACACCAGATTGTAATCAAAATATGCAATTGACTTTGTTTTCCGTTCCCGTTTTTCTGCCATTCTTACTCCTTCAGGCTTCGCACAATTTCTTTAAAGATCCGTCCCCGTTCTTCATAATTCGGGAACATGCCCCAGCTTGCACATGCCGGAGACAGCAATACCGCATCGCCGGATTCGGCATGGCTGTAACAATAATCAACCGCTTCTTCCAAACTGTCGCACAGCACCGTAGCCGTAAAATTGTGCTTTTGGGCGCAATCGCGGATTTTTTCCGCCGTCTGTCCGATCAGTACCAGCGCCTTTACTTTTCCGTCAAACGCTTCGATCCATTCGTCATACTCCGAATGCTTATCATAGCCGCCGCCAATGAGAAGCGTCGGGCGCTCCATCGCGCGGATGCCCTGTATCGCGGCGTCCGGATTGGTTCCTTTGGAATCATTGTAAAAGCGCACGCCGCGCTTTTCCGTTACGTATTCGATCCGATGCTCGACTGCCGTAAACCGGCGCAGCACCTCGACGATTTTTTCCATCGGAACGCCGAAGCTTACCGCCATTGCACAGGCCGCCATGACATTTTCATAATTATGCCTGCCCAGCAGATTCAGCTCACTGACGGGAATGACCAGATCGTCCTTTTGGCTGTGCGCGTAACGGATTTCCCCGTCCTGAAGGTAAAAACCCTCCTCCAGTCTGCGCGCGCTGCTGAAAAATACGACTTTTGCCGGACAATCTTGTGCAAATTTCCGGAGGACTTCATCCTCGTAATTCAGCACGCAGGTGTCGCTTTTGTCCTGATTGAGCGTAATCTTTTCTTTGGCATGAATATAACATTCCATCGTATGGTGCCGGTCAAGATGATCCGGCGTAATGTTTAAGATCGCCGATATCTTCGGCCTAAAATCGCAGATCGTCTCCAACTGGAAGCTGCTGATCTCCGCGACCGTAACCGTTTCGTCCGTCTCCTCCGCCGCTACCGAGGTGTACGGAATCCCGATATTTCCTACAACGCGTACATCCGAGCAGTAATTTTTCATGATCTCGCCCAGCAGCGCCGTCGTCGTCGTCTTTCCGTTTGTTCCGGTAATCGCAAGAAGGCTCCCCTTCCCGAAGCAGTACGCAAGCTCGATCTCGCCCCAGATAACCGTCCCGTTCCGGCGGAGCGCTTCTACCATCGGAAGATCCGACGGTACGCCCGGACTGATGACCGCGACGGAAAAAAGCTTCATCTGCTCCGGCGTCAATTCGCCCAGAATCAGCGGAACATCCTTCAGCTCTGGTTCTTTTTCGTAAAATTTGTCCGTATCAAGCTCCCGATTCCCGTCGAACAGCACGACGTTTTTATGTTCCTGCAGCAGCAATCGTGCGGCAGCAACGCCGCTTTTGCCCGTACCGATGACCAATACCTGTTTTTCATCCAAAATCATATGTTTTCCTCCATCCATAACGCAATAAGTATACGTTATTTTGGTTTATTTATCAAGGTAAGGGAGAATGTTTTCAAAGATTTCCTTTGCTACCGGCGCGGCGATCGTCCCTCCATAGTAGGTTCCGGTGGGATTACGGATAATGACCAGCACCAAAACCTGCGGATCGTCTGCCGGAGCGAAACCTAGAAAAGACGAAATATATTTGTTGGCGGAACGCGGCAGCGTCTGCGACGTTGCGGTTTTCCCGCCGATCTCAAAGCCTTCGATATAAGCCTTATTTCCTCCGCCTTCGGACACGACGCTTTCCAGAAGCATACGCAGCGTTTCCGATGTTTCTTCGCTGCAGATATTTTCGGTCGTCTCATAGGTCAGCTCTTTGACCACGTTTCCGTCATCGTCTACAATCGCCTTCCCAAAGTGCGGCGTTACGCGCGTTCCTCCGTTGATCAGGGAAGATACGGTCGTAACCAGCTGGATGGGCGTAATCTGAAACGACTGTCCGAAGGAAATCGTCGCCAGCTCCACAGGACCGATATCTTCTTGATTATGCATGATCGTTCCGGCTTCGCCGGGCAGATCGATATTGGTTTTGGAAAGGAGTCCAAACTTTTGAAAATAACGGTAAAAACGCTCGGCCCCGATACGCAGTCCTACATCAATAAAGACCGGATTGCAGGAATTCTGGATTCCCTCCACAAACGTTTCCGTTCCATGCCCGCCGGTTTTGTGGCATCGGATCTTCCGATCCTCCACCATGATATACCCCGGACAGTGAAATGTTTCGTCCAGTTCGACCAGATCTTCCTCCAAAGCGGCGGACGTCGTAATGATCTTAAAGATCGAACCCGGTTCATAGGTATCGCTGACGCACCAGTTCCGCCACATCCGATTCTGATATTCCAACTCCTGTTTTGTCCCCGCGTACTGCGCATATTCCTCCGTAAGCGTAAACGGATCGTTCAGATCGAATTCCGGATAGTCCGTCATTGCATACAATTCGCCGTTCTTCGGATTCATGACGATGATGCTGACGCCGTCCGCTTCCTTCCTCAGATA
>CANQCX010000089.1 GCA_947591115.1 uncultured Lachnospiraceae bacterium
CCGGAAATATTGTCAATACCTTGTATATCATTGTGATTACCATGCTCATCGCAACGCCGGTCGGCGTAGGTGCGGCAGTCTATCTGAATGAATATGCAAAACCGGGAAAACTGGTCAATGCGATTGAGTTTGCAACGGAAACGCTTTCCGGAATCCCGTCCATTATTTTTGGTTTGTTTGGAATGATGTTTTTTGGAACCACGCTTGGACTTTCCTATTCCATTTTGACGGGTTCCTTTACATTGGCCCTGATGGTGCTTCCGCTCATAACCCGTAATACGCAGGAAGCATTAAAAACGGTACCGGATTCTTACCGTATGGGAGCCATCGGTCTGGGGACGGGGAAATGGTATATGATCCGCACTATTTTGCTGCCGTCCGCCATGCCGGGAATCATAACCGGAGTGATTCTGGCAATCGGGCGGATTGTAGGAGAATCGGCGGCTTTGTTATTTACGGCGGGAAGTTCTCATCTGCTTCCAAAAGGAATTACGGATCTTTTCAGTAAAACCTTAGATTCCGGAGGAACGCTGACAATTCAATTATATTTAAGCATGTCTAAGGGCGAATATGAAACGGCATTTGGAATTGCAGTAGTGCTTCTGGTTATTGTGCTTTTGATCAATCTGGCAGCAAAGCGGATGGTTAAAAAATTTTAGGAGGAATTATGGAAAAACGGGCAAAAATTACGGTTAAGGCTCTAAATCTGTATTACGGCGAAAATCATGCGCTCAAAGATGTCTGTATGAATATCAGGGAAAAAAGCGTAACCGCTTTTATCGGACCTTCCGGATGCGGAAAATCTACATTTTTAAAAACCCTTAACCGGATGAACGATTTTATTGACAACGTGCGTATTGAAGGAGAAGTAAAACTGGACGGAGAAGATATTTATGCAGAAAACGTAGATCCGACGGTTTTGAGGGAAAAGATCGGAATGGTATTTCAACAGCCGAATCCGTTTCCCATGAGTATTTATGACAATGTAGCATATGGGCCGAGGGTGCATGGAATCCGCGATAAGGCAAGTCTGGATCGGATTGTGGAAGAAAGTTTACAAGGCGCGGCAATTTTTGATGAGGTAAAGGACCGGCTGAAAAAATCGGCGCTTGGTCTTTCCGGCGGACAGCAGCAGAGAATCTGTATTGCGCGTGCGCTGGCAGTGCGTCCGGAGGTGCTGTTAATGGATGAACCGACTTCCGCATTGGATCCGATTTCTACGGCAAAAATTGAGGAATTAATGGAAGGATTAAAAAAGAAATATACGGTTGTCATTGTTACGCATAATATGCAGCAGGCAGTCCGCGTGTCGGATGACACCGCGTTTTTCCTTGTAGGAGAGATGGTGGAGTTTGGAGATACAAAAACAATTTTTTCTTATCCGAAGGATAAGCGGACAGAAGATTATATTACAGGGAGGTTTGGCTGATGCGTACAAAATTCGATAAGCAGCTTCATATGCTCAATCAGGAACTTCTGCATATGGGGACTATGATAGAGGAATCCATACAGCAGGCGATTGAGGCGCTGGTCAATCAGGATGTGGAGCTTGCAAAAAAAATTATGAAAATGGATGATGAGATCGATCGGGAGGAAAAGAAAATTGAAAATCTTTGTTTTACGCTTTTACTGCAGCAGCAGCCGGTTGCGTCGGACTTGCGGGTAATTTCTGCAGCGTTAAAGATGATTACGGATATGGAGCGGATTGGCGATCACGCTGCCGATATTTCCGAAATGACGATTGTGCTTTCCAAAAATCCGTATCGGAAAAAATTAGACGATATTAACCGGATGGCATCAGAAACCGTACTGATGTTGATCCACAGCATTGAAGCCTATGTGGAAAAAAGCATGGAAAAAGCTTCTGCGGTAATTGCGAATGATGACGTGGTTGACGGGTTGTTTGATGAGGTAAAAAAGGATATTATTGAACAGATTCAAAAAGAACCGGAAAATGGCGAACAGTCTGCGGATCTTCTTATGGTGGCAAAATATTTCGAACGGATTGGCGACCATGCGACAAATATTGCGGAATGGGTTATTTTTTCACTGGATGACAAAAAAGAAACGTTTGATTTTACATAAATTTTACAAAACTCCGGATGCAGATTTTACATTTTGCATATAAGATGATGTATAATAAATTTATGCAATTATGAAACGGAAAGGTTTATTTATGGCTTTAATTTATATTGTGGAAGATGACAGCAGCATACGGGAAATTGAGACGATCGCGTTAAAAAACAGCAATTATATGGTTTGTGCATTTGAAAATGCAAAAGATTTTTACCGGAAATTAGGCGATATCATGCCGGATCTGGTTTTGCTTGATATTATGCTTCCGGATGAAAACGGTTACGATATTGTAAAAAAGCTGCGTAAGAATCCGGCGACACGAAAACTCCCAATTATTATGGTAACGGCAAAATCAACGGAAATGGATATGATCAAAGGTCTGGATGACGGCGCGGACGATTATATCCGTAAACCGTTTTCCGTAATGGAACTGATTACAAGGGTACGGGCGCTGCTCCGCCGTACGGAGGCGGAAGAAGCCGCTTCCATTCGTCTGGATAACGTGTGGATCGACCATGAGCGGCATATGGTGTATGTAGATGAGAAGCCGGTAGAACTGACGTTTAAAGAATACGAACTGCTGCGGCTGTTGATGTCCAATTCCGGAATCGTGCTGTCGCGTGAAGTGATCATGCGCCATGTCTGGGGAACCGAATTTGAAGGAGAATCCCGTACGGTGGATATGCACATCAAAACGCTCCGGCAGAAGCTGGGAGAAGCGGGCGGCAAAATCAAAACCGTTCGCAATGTAGGATATGTAATGGAGTAAATAATATGAAACAGAAAATTAACGTGCGTCTGATAGGAATTGCCATTCTTGCGGTTTTTGCAACATTGATCAGCATTACGCTTATTTTTTACAGCCTGTTTGAAAAACAGGTGCGGAAGGATCTGCGTATTCATGCGAAAATATTAAAGGAGGCAAAAATATTTACAAAAGAAGAAAACAGCCTGCAGGATCTTCGGATGGATACGGAGGAGCTCCGGATTACGTGGATAGACGAAGACGGTACGGTTTTGTATGACAATGATACCGATGCAAAGGATATGGAAAACCATAGTGACCGTCCGGAGATTGCAGCCGCATACCGGACTGGAAGCGGAGAGAGCGTGCGAAGGTCAGATACCATGAATCGGAATACCTTTTACTGCGCCTTGCGTTTGGAGGATGGAACAGTTCTTCGTGTTTCTACGGAAACACGAAGTCTTTTTAATGTCTTTTTCACAGTGGTTCCCATGATCGCACTCATTTTGACGGTTATCATTTTGCTGTGCATTCTCTGCGCACATTTTCTGACGCGTCAGCTCCTGCAGCCGATTGAGGATATGGTAGAAAATATGGAGGATATGGAGACGCTTCCGGTGTACAAGGAATTGGTTCCTTTTGTCAATCGTATACGGATGCAGCATGAAAATATTTTAATGGCAGCAAAAGTGCGTCAGGATTTTACGGCAAATGTCTCCCATGAGCTGAAAACTCCGCTGACGGCGATTTCCGGCTATGCGGAGCTGATCGAGAATCATATGATAGACGAAGGGGAAGAAACTCGGATCGCGCAGGGAATCCGCAGGAATGCAGATCGGCTGGTGCGTTTGATCAACGATATTATACGGCTTTCCGAACTAGATAACAGCGAGGATGAAATTCGCTATGAAAGTCTGGATCTTTGCGAACTGGCGGAAAACGCCATCGAATTTTTAAAGGTATTTGCAAATCGGCGCGGCGTGTCGTTATTGTTTGAGGGAGAGCGCTGTCTCATTCGGGCAAATCGTGAGATGATGGGGGAGTTGATCGACAATCTTTGTCAGAATGCGATCCGGTATAACAACGAGGGCGGCAAAGTGACGGTAAAAGTGACGCATGAAAAAAAAGCTCCGGTTCTTATTGTTTCGGATAACGGGATTGGAATTCCCAAAGAGCAGCAGGAGAGGGTATTTGAACGGTTTTATCGTGTTGATAAAAGCCGCTCGAAAGAGACAGGCGGAACAGGACTGGGACTTGCCATTGTGAAGCATATTGTGGAGCTGCATGGCGCTTCCATTACATTAAACAGTGAGATAGGAAAGGGAACGACGATACGTGTAGAATTTTGATAAAAACGCTGGCTCCTTCTGCCACCGATTTGTTGTCATTTTAAAAAAAGTGCAGTATAATGGGAAAAGTCACATGAGACGAAAACAGGAGGCGGGAACATGTATCAGGAAATATCACAGTTATTGATGTATGCGGATCCGGACAGGGACGGGATCCTTTTTCGGATGGGAGAACTGTTCGGACGTTATGAATCCGGTCATTATGATCGGATGGAGCTGACACGCGAAATCAACGTGCAGGTCAAACGATTGCTTGAAATTGCGACAGACTACGGATTTGACGGGAATCTTTGGCATAATTATCTGACCTTCTATCTGATGATGAATGAAAACCCGTTTAGTATTACCTGTGAAAAAACAGGCGCCAGCGACGGAAGCGTCAACGAGCTTGTCGCAAATGATTTCCGCGTATTTTTGGCGCTTTTTAACTACGATTTCGGACCGTTGGAGAAAGATTTGGACATCCGCTGTTTTTCTGTTTTGTCCAACTATCGGGCAATCCATAAAAAAGATTTTATGTATAATAAAAACGTCAGTGAAAAAGTGCAGGCATTGAGCAAAAAGCTGGAGACGGCAAAAGAAGAAGCGGACTTCTTTGAAGCGGTAACCGGATTTTACAGGGATTACGGCGTCGGCATGTTCGGACTAAATAAGGCGTTTCGGATAGAAGAAAAACCGCAGGGCGGAATCTTATTCCGGCCGATTAACAATATGGATGCGGTCATGCTGGAAGATCTGGTGGGATATGAGATTCAGAAGCAGAAGCTCATTGAAAATACGGAAGCGTTTGTTCGGGGAAGAAAAGCAAATAACGTATTGCTGTTCGGGGACAGCGGAACCGGAAAATCGACCAGTATCAAAGCGATCGTCAACCGGTATTATAACGAAGGCCTTCGGATGATCGAAATTTATAAGCATCAGTTTCGTTATCTATCGGATGTCATTGCCAGCATCAAAAAGCGGAATTATAAATTTATTATTTACATGGATGATCTTTCCTTTGAGGAATTTGAAATCGAATATAAATATTTAAAGGCGGTAATCGAGGGAGGCGTGGAAACGAAGCCGGAAAACATCCTGATTTACGCAACGTCCAACCGCCGCCACCTGATCAAAGAAAGCTGGAACGACCGTAACGATCAGGATAACAGCAATGACAAGCACCATTCCGATACGATTGAGGAAAAGCTGTCGCTTGTCAGCCGGTTCGGCGTAACGATCAGTTACAGCAAGCCGAGCCAGAAAGAATATTTTCAGATCGTAACCGGCTTGGCAAAAAGAGCGGGAATCGAAATGCCGGAGGAGGAATTGTGCGCGCAGGCAAACCGGTGGGAATTAAGCCATGGGGGAATTTCGGGAAGAACGGCGCAGCAGTTTATCAATTATCTGCTTGGGAGCCGGCAGGAATAACCCTGTCATTGGGAGAATTTTATGTTATATCAGATTAACAACGGCGCAGTCGCGTTTGCGGATGACGTCATTTTACACAATGTTTTTTTTGAAATCCGGAATACGGAAAAAATTGCTGTGGTCGGAAGGAACGGATGCGGGAAAACCACGCTTTTAAAGCTGATCGCGGGAGAAGTGGAGCTGGAAAAACGAGACAGCGACGAGGATGTTTTTATCGCGTCGGCAGGAAATCCGCAGATCGGATATTTAAAACAGATTGCATTTGAGGATCCTTCCATTTCGCTGGAGCAGGAGATACGAAAAGTATTTGCGCCAATGGAACGCAGAAAAGCCGAACTGGAAGCGGCGGCAAAGAAGCTGGAAACGGATTATTCCGATGAAAAGGTGCGGCGCTATACGGAAATGGAGGAAGCGTTTCAAAACGACGGCGGCTATTATTTTGAAAAAGAATATGACGTGCTGCTCCGTAAATTCGGATTTTCGGAGGAGGAGCAAAAAAAACCGCTGCGAGATTTTTCCGGAGGGCAGCAGACGAAAATTGCGTTTATTAAGCTGCTGCTAAGCAAACCGGACATTCTGCTTTTGGACGAACCCACGAACCATCTGGATATTACGACGATCGAGTGGCTGGAGGGATATTTGAAAAACTATCCGAAAGCGGTGGTCGTGGTGTCCCATGACCGTATGTTTCTGGATAATATTGCGGATGTGGTTTATGAGATCGAGTACGGGAGCGTCCGGCGTTATCCCGGAAATTATACAAATTTCGTTGCACGAAAAAAAGAAAATTACGAAAAACAGCAGAAAGACTATCTTGCGCAGCAGAAGGAAATCGAGCGTCTGCAGCGCATGGTAGACCGGTTTAAAAATAAACCGACTAAGGTTTCTATGGCGCGCTCCAAACAGAAAATGATCGAGCATATGGAGCGGATCGAGTCGCCGGATCGTTTTGATACGCGAACGTTTCATGCCAATTTCCAACCCGTACAGGAAAGCGGAAAAGATGTGCTGTTGGTTCATAAGCTGCAGATCGGCTATGACCGTCCTCTTTCTGAGATTTCTCTGGAAATGAAAAAAGGCGAAAAGCTCGGAATTCTGGGCGGGAACGGACTTGGAAAATCAACCTTTTTGAAAACGCTTGTAGGGCAGATTCCTCCGCTGTCCGGCGAATATGGATTTGGCACAAATGTCCAGATCGGATATTTTGACCAGCAGATGGCGATGTACCAGAGCGATAAAACGGTTCTGGAGGATTATTGGGATGAATTTCCGAATCTGACGGAAACGGAGGCGCGCAGTGCGCTTGGCGCGTTTTTATTTACGCAGGAGGACGTTTTTAAGCAGATCTCCATGCTTTCCGGAGGAGAAAAAGTGCGCTTGGCGCTTTGCAAGATCTTTAAGAGGAGACCGAATGTGCTGATTTTGGACGAACCGACGAACCATATGGATATCGTGGGGAAAGAAACGCTGGAATCCATGCTGAAAGATTATACGGGCACGCTTCTTTTTGTTTCGCATGACCGTTATTTTGTAAAAAAGGTCGCCGACCGGCTTTTGGTATTTGAGGACGGAACCGCAAATCTCTACCAGTTTGGGTTTGAAGAATATCAAAAGAAGCTGGACGAGGAAGCGGCGGCTTTGGAGAATTCCTATAAAGGAAATCCGGTGTTTGGCGGCTTAATCAGCCAAAACGGCGCGAATTTGCAGCCAAAGGAGAAGCAGCCGAAAAAAGCCTATTACAATCCGGGAAAGGAGCGTTCCCGTCTGGGAAAAAAAGTGCAGCAGGCTGAGGAGTCGCTGGCGGAAAAAGAGGCGCGTCTGGAAGAACTAAAAGCGGAATACCTCCGTCCGGAATATCAGTCCAGCTACTCGAAGCTGACGGAGCTTCAGAATGAGATCGAACGCATGGAAGCGGAGGTGCTTTCGGATATGGAAAAATGGGAGGAGCTTTCTTTAAAATTGGAGGAATTGAGCTGACCTTACCGCAATACAAACAAATGCACGAATTTAATTGCCGTTTCTTTTTATTATGGTATAATGACGGTTAAAAAGCGGGAAATGCTTGATTTTTGGGCATTTCCCGCTTTTCTTGTTTCTAATTTGTTACTGGTTCAGTGCAAAAAATATTATTTTAACAGGTTTATGGTGTCCCGCAACTGGTCAATGGTCTTGTGGTTATACACCCTGTTTCCCACATCTTTTGACTTATGCCCCATCAGCATATCAATACATTTTCTATTGCCCCCGGCATTGTCAAGGTTGGTTTCAAAAGTGTGCCTTGCTTCATGCGGGGTCTTGTCTGCATTTATCTTTTGCATGACTTCATTCCAAAATTCATAATACTTGGTTTGTGAAATCTTTTTCCCCTGATAACTGAA
>CANQCX010000090.1 GCA_947591115.1 uncultured Lachnospiraceae bacterium
GCTCCCATAATAAAATAAAATCGGTGCATGGGATATTGTCTGGTTAATTTTTCTAAAGTCCGGTACGTATAGCTGCGCTCCTTTGCATGAAGCTCCGTTTCGCAGACATGCAGCTTGGGTTTTCCGCAGACCGCCAGCGCGCACATTGTTTTCCGCTCGTCGGACGGCGTCATCTTTTGTTCGTCCTTATTGGGCGAATGACCGGCGGGAACCAGCCACACCTCGTCCAAGCCGTATTCCTTCAACGCCTGTTTCGCAAGATACAAATGTCCGTTATGAATGGGATCAAACGATCCGCCTAGTAATCCGATTTTCATATCAATCCCCAAGATTCATGATAACGGAAGCGCAATTTTCGGGTTCTTTTTGGCTTTCCGGTATAAAATGATTTTTTTCCCGATCACTTTTACGACCTCAGAGCGCGTGCGCTCCGCAATTACGGAGGCGATCTTCTTCGGATCGTCGATACAGTTTTTTAGTACCGATATTTTGATCAGCTCCCGTTTTTCCAGCGCTTCATCCAGCGCGCGGACGATCTCCGGAGTCAGGGACGCCTTTCCGATCTGAAAAATGGGATCCATGTTATTTGCCAATGAGCCAAGATAGGCACGTTGTTTACTTGTCATAATCTCTCCTGTTTATTTATAATAATCAAATTCATTTCCGTACATGCGTACGGTATCGCCCTCCTGAATTCCCATATCCTCCAGTTCTTTTAAAATGCCCTGCTCCCGAAGGAATTTCTGGAAGAATAAAAATCCTTTTTCCGAATCAATATTGGTATATCCCAGCATTTTGTCGATTTTCGGTCCCTCGACCACAAACGCTCCGTCGTCTGCACGCGAAACGGTATACGGCTCCTCCTGAAAGAAATACAAGGACGGATCGTATTCCGATTCATAGACGACCGGTTCTTTCGGGCATTGCTCTAAAAGCGCGCGGATATGGTATAAAAGTTCATTTACGCCCTGTCCGCTTACAGCCGAGATCGGAAATACCTGAATATGTTCTTGTTCAAACGCGCGGCGCAATGCATCCAGCACCTCGTTTTCATCGCCGTAAACAGCGTCCATTTTATTTGCCGCAATGACCTGAGGCTTCTTTAAAAGCTCCGGATTATAGGCTTCCAGCTCTTTATTGATGGCATAAATATCGGAAACCGGATCGCGTCCCTCCGTTCCTGCCGCATCCACGATATGCACCATGACCTTTGTGCGCTCGATATGGCGCAGAAATTCATGCCCCAGACCGACTCCCTCGGAAGCGCCCTCGATCAATCCCGGGATATCGGCAATGACAAAGCCGCCGCCGTCCGGCAGATCTACGACGCCTAAATTCGGCTGCAGCGTTGTAAACGGATAATTGGCAATTTTCGGCTGCGCATTGGTTACGCGGGACAAAAAAGTGGATTTTCCGACGTTTGGAAAACCGACAAGACCGACATCCGCGATTACCTTTAGTTCCAGCAGAACTTCAATTTCAACGGCTTCCTGTCCCGGCTGCGCATATTTAGGAGCCTGCATGGTGGAGGTTGCAAAATGCTGGTTTCCCAAACCGCCCTTTCCTCCTTTTAAAATTACCATGCGGCGGTTGTTTCCCGACATATCGGCAATGACTTTTCCGGTCTGCGCATCTTTGATAACGGTTCCTTCCGGCACTTTTAAGATCAGATCGTCGCCGTTTTTTCCATGGCAGTTTTTCTTTTTTCCTTCTTCGCCCGAAGCGGCAGCAAATTTTCTCCGATGCCGATAATCCGTCAAAGTATTCATACCTTCGTCGATCTCAAAAATAATGCTTCCGCCGTTTCCACCGTCTCCGCCGTCCGGTCCGCCGTTCGGCACGTATTTTTCACGCCGGAAGGACACATGACCGTCTCCGCCTTTTCCGGATTTCAGAATGATTTTTGCATGATCTGCAAACATTTTTGTTTTCCTCTCTGATGCTTTCTTCGATAGGATAGGAAAACCCCCAACGCAAAGGTCGGGGGTTTTCTAACGCAAAACCGCGTCTTTCTAATCGTTCTCTACCGGATATACGGAAGCTTTCTTTTTGCTTCTTCCTACTCTTTCAAAACGCAAGATACCGTCTACCTTTGCAAATAAGGTATCGTCTCCGCCGATTCCTACATTTACACCCGGATGGATCTTGGTACCGCGCTGTCTGTAAAGAATATTGCCGGCTTTTACAAACTGTCCGTCCGCTCTTTTCGCTCCCAGTCTCTTTGACTCGGAGTCACGTCCGTTTTTGGTAGAACCTACTCCCTTTTTATGAGCAAAAAACTGAAGGTTCATCTTTAACATGTCCTACACCTCCTTAAAATAAATCGTCAGATACTTTGTTCCATAGTCCTTTTGAATTCCCTGCAAACCTAAGATCATGGTTTCCACCAGCAGCTTCGCATCATGGTCCGCCGTTTTGGTAAAATGAAGCTCGATTTTTCCGGTATCTTCTTCTGTTTCCAGCGAAAATTCCGTATCGGAAAACCGATCTAATGCATTGACGGTGTTGATGACCAGTACGGAAACCGCTGCGCAGATAATATCGCTTCCCGAATCGGCATATCCTGCGTGCCCTTTACAGCAGAAACCGCTGATCTCCTGCGTCCGGTTCTGAAAAATCGTTATACGGATCATAACAATTTCCTATCGGCTACGCATTGATCTTTTCAATCTTAACTCTTGTGTACGGCTGTCTGTGTCCGTTCTTTTTGTGGTAACCGGTTTTTCTCTTGTACTTGTAAACGATAATCTTTTTTCCTCTGCCTTCATTTACGACAGAAGCTTCAACGGTTGCACCGGATACAGTTGGATTTCCAACCTTCAGTTCGTCTCCGGATACGGCTAAAACCTGATCGAATGTAACATTCTCTCCGGCTTCCACTCCAAGCTTTTCAATGGTAATGATATCGCCCTCAGATACTTTGTACTGTTTTCCACCTGTTGCAATGATCGCGTACATATGGCACCTCCTATTTATCATTACTCGCCAGTCTCGGTGCTGTCAGAGACAGTCTTTGAACCTTACTGTGCGGCATACTCAAGTATAATAGCATATGAAATTGAAAATTTCAACCATTTTTTTCGGAAATTATCCGGAAATTATCCTTATGTGCCGTCATGCCCTGTTTTCACGCCATAAGGATTTCCCGCAGGGACCGGTTTACCCGTTTTCGTGTCAGCTCTACAATTCCCAGTCCCGTAATATCAATAAAATCACATGGCAGCGGATCTTTTTTAATCTCCTCTTTTAAGCATGCGATTAGTTTTTCTTCTTCCTCCTCGGACTTTAAGTTGATAAAATCGATCAGGATCATGCCGGAAAGGCTGCGCAGCCGTATCTGCCTTGCGATCTCCTTTGCCGCCTCCAGATTGACCTCCAAGAGCGTTTCCGGTTTTTTGGACTGTTTTTTTGCGGAATTTACGTCAATGAACGTTAAGGTTTCCAGTTGTTCAATGATAATATTGGCGCCGGACTTTAACCAGACGCGGGAAGCTGTCAGCTTCTCTATATTTCCCTGAATATGATATAAGGCGCTTAAAGATACCGCGGGATCCTCATAAAAAGAAAGCAGCGGATTTGCGGCGGGAAAATCCTTTTGGATCTGTTCATAAATGTCTTTTTGATCCGTCACGATCTGTTCCAGATGCCGCAGATCGGCGCTTTTCAGCCGCTGGATATAATCGGGAGGGTTTTCGTACAAAACCTGATACGCCTCCAGATGCTTTGCGGTCTTTAGGATATTTTGAAATTTACCGACCAGATTTAGGATATCCTCTTTTACCTGATCTATCGTATATTCTCTGGCAGCCGTACGGACGACGATCCCGAAGGGAATCTCCGTCTCTCCGGCGTCCGAAAGCCATTCGGACAATCGCTGCCGGTACTCGGCGCGTTGCTCAGAAGACAGTTTTTTGGAAACGCTGTACGAAGTGTTCTGCGTGGTCAGTATCGAACAGGCTCCCTGTAACGTCAGCGCACAGGAAACAACCGGATCTTTGGTTTTTACTGCATCGCGCACTACCTGAACCAGAATTTCATCGCCTGCGCAGATTCCGCTTTTTTTCGCGTTTTTTTTCGTGAAAAACGGATGTTTGGCATCTTCCAAAGACAAAAAACATTTCCGGCTGTCCGATATGCGCACAAACGCCGCATGAATGCCTGATGCCACTTCCTCTACCCTGCCAATGCAGATCCGGTTCAACAGCGAAGTCCCCTCCGGTTCGGAAAGCTGAAAATCGATAAATTCCCGCTTTTCATCCAGTGTAATGGAAGCAGCATGAAGCTTTCCGTTATGTTCGATCCTTGTAATGGCAAGACGGTTCATCTTAAAGCTCCTCCCTGATGATCGGAGTTCCCATTTCCAGCAGCGGGATCAAGCGATCCTTCTCTTTGGCATAAACTTCCGTCCGGTGAATCTGAATGGCAAACGGATCATAGGAAAGTCCGCACCGCTCATACAATGCCGAAAGCACCAGCTCCGGCTTGATATTATCCGCGCTTCCGGTAGAAACCTGAAGAAAAAAGCCGGCGGTTTTACCATGAAGCACCTCAAAACGGTAGACAAACGGCTTTAAGTCCACAATGCGCTCGCTTTTTTTCGTTTTTTTGACAACCGGAAATTCGTTTTGCATTTCAAAGTATTCCCGAAGCTTGTTTTCCCATTCTTCGGCGGTATACGGCGATGCATACCCCTCTTTGTACGTCAGTTCATAATCGGCGGCAGAAACCAGCGACATTGCCGTTTTTGCATGATCTTCCAGACGGACATATCCTGTGATCTCCACTCCGTCCACCATTTCTTCATTCAGGGCACAAAGCGCCTGCTCCGTCGTCATGGTAGAATGCACTTCAATATCGAAATATTCGCCGTCGCTTGTAATGCCGACGCCCAGCGGCGCGGCAAACGACATGATCTGGTGAGGCGAAAATCCTTCGGAATAGCAGATATCGATTCCGGCGCGGCGCATGGCCTTTTGAAAATAGCGCATCATATCCAGATGTCCGATAAATTTCATTACGCCCCATTTTCGGAATTTAATTCTTATCTTCATAGCAGACGCCTCCCCCGTACGTTTTGGCGCCGCATCCCGAACAGCGCATTCTGCAATTTGGCGTTACGGACTGTTTCTGTGCATTTTCCCATTCGCGCAGCAAAAACTCTTTTGTGACGCCCGCGTCTACAAAATCCCAGGGAAAAAGCTCGTCCTCCCCGCGTTTTCTCATCGTGTAAAAATCGATGGAAAGACCGCAGGTTTCAAACGCCTTCCGCCATTTTTGGAAATCAAAAAATTCCGACCATGCGTCGAAAAACTGGCCGTTTTGGTATGCTTCATAGATGACTGCGGATAACCGCCGGTCTCCTCTTGCCAGCACGCCCTCAAGAACGGTAACGTCAGCTTCATGCCAGTTGTAGCGGATGCTTTTATGATTTAACTGTTTTTTTACCGTTTCATTTACGATGCCCGCGCGGCGGATATATTCTTTGGCATCCGTCATCTGCGCCCATTGGAACGGGGTAAACGGCTTTGGAACAAAAAAAGAGGTACTGATCGTAACCTGACATTTGCCGCTGCGCTGTTCCTTTGGAACGGTGTCGTAATACAACGCGGCAATTTCATTGGCAAGCTCCGGAATTGCCCGCATATCTTCTTCGGTTTCTGTCGGAAGTCCCAGCATAAAGTAAAGTTTAACCTTATTCCAGCCTCCGCAAAACGCTTCCTGCGCGCCATGCAGGATGTCTTCTTTTGTCAGGCCTTTGTTGATGACGTCCCGAAGCCGCTGGGAACCCGCCTCCGGCGCAAAGGTCAGGCTGCTTTTTCTAATATCCTGTACTTTGCTCATGACATCCAAAGAAAACGCATCGATCCGGAGTGACGGAAGGGAGATATTAACTCCCTTTGCCCGACATTCTTTAAGCAGGAAAGTAACCAGCTCCTCCAGTTTTGAATAATCCGATGAGCTTAAAGAGCTTAAAGAGATTTCTTCATATCCGGTCGAGGCAAGCATTTTCTGCGCCAGTTCTTTTAATTTTTCGACCTCTTTTTCCCGATTCGGACGGTAGATCATCCCCGCCTGACAGAAACGGCAGCCGCGGATGCAGCCTCTTTGCAGCTCCAGAACCACGCGATCCTGCGTAGCCTTGATAAACGGAACGACCGGTTTCTCCGGATAAACGGAGTCGGTCAGATTCTTATTGACCTGTTTTTTTATAACAGCCGGAATATCGGAAAACAGCGGGGTAAAATTTGCTAAAGTTCCGTCTTCATGATAGGACGCCTGATATAAGGACGGTACATAGATTCCTTCCAGCTTTGCCGCTTCATGCAAAAAAGCGGCGCGTCCCTTGTGCTCCCGCTTCATCTTCTTGTAAAGGTTTAACAGCGCATCATACTGTTCTTCGCCCTCGCCGATATAGAAAAGATCAAAAAAATCCGCAACCGGCTCCGGATTAAACGCGCATGGTCCCCCGCCGATGACAAGCGGCTGTCCGTCCGTTCTTTCGCGTGCAAACAGCGGAATCTGCGCCAGATCCAAAAGCTGCAGGATATTGGTATAGCACATCTCGTACTGCAGCGTGATCCCGATGAAGTCAAAATCTTTGACCGGCTCCTGCGATTCCAGACCAAACAGCGGAATCTGCTTTTCCTTCATGATCCGATGAAGATCCGGCCATGGGGAATACACGCGTTCGCACCACGTATCTTCCCTTCGGTTAAACAGTTCATAAAGGATCTGAATGCCCAGATGGGACATTCCGATTTCATAAACGTCCGGAAAACACATGGCAAACCGGATATCCACCGTTTCCTTGTCTTTTCGGACGGAGTTTAATTCATTTCCGATATATCGGGCGGGTTTTTCCACCTGAAGCAGTATTTCATCGCTTAAAGCCGTCTGATACTGCTTAACGCTGCGACAGTTCATCCGTAATCTCCTCCCACGTTACGCCTTTTTCTACCATCAATACCATGCAATGATATAAAAAGTCGGAAATCTCATACTTGATTTCTTCCGGATTCGGATTTTTTGCAGCGATTACGATTTCGGTACATTCCTCCCCGACTTTCTTTAAGATCTTGTCGATCCCTTTATCAAAAAGATAATTGGTATAAGAACCCTCCTTCGGATGCACCTTGCGGTCTTGAATGACCTGATAAACGCTTTCAAATACCTTCAGCGGATTCCGCTCCACATACTCTTTTTTCACGACGTTGTGAAAGAAACAGGTTGGATTTCCGGTATGACAGGCAACTCCGACCTGAGAGACTTTTGCCAGCAGCGTATCGTAATCGCAATCCGCCGTCAGCGACTTAACGTACTGGATATGGCCGGAGGTCATGCCCTTCGTCCAAAGCTCCTTGCGGCTTCTGCTGTAATACGTCATTTTTCCGATATGGATCGTCGTTTCGAAGGCCTCTTCGTTCATATATGCCAGCATCAGCACTTCATCCGTACGGTAATCCTGAACGATGACCGGTATCATGCCGTCCGAGTTTAACTTAAAGTCGGACCACTTTAAGTCCGGCGCAAAATTATCCATCTTGATCCCGTCGCCGGATAAATCGGACTTTAACTTCATGATGTCCGTTTGAGCGTCGTTAATAAAATCCCCCGCAATGCCGCGGATCGTATTGCGTTTCAGCAGGGAAACGATCTGGTCATAGTGAAATTCCGGCAGTTCTACGATATAAGGGACGCTGGTAATGTTTTCAATCGCATCCAGAATATCCGTATTCAGTACAAGGATCTCATGGATGGAATCAACCAGCGCGGTCCGGTTCTTAAAGATAAAATCCACGTTGTTTACGGAAACCAGAAGCCTTTCCTGCCCGAACCGTTTTCCCGCCTCCTCCATCAGCGCGGCGCTTAAACGTTTCGAACCGTTTAAGATTACCTGACGGCAGCCGGCATAAAGTAATTTCTTAACATCCTCGAGAC
>CANQCX010000091.1 GCA_947591115.1 uncultured Lachnospiraceae bacterium
ATGAAGCCGGTTTCGTAAAGTTCCAGACCAAAATACCGCAGATAACCGGTGGACGGAACCATATATCCGTAATAATAGTCCACCAATCCGTCCAGATCATAGACATTGACACGCGAACTCCGTCGGTAGTGCATCAGCCTCTCTTTATCGTGCATCCCCAATTTCCGGAAATGCTTCTCCGCCTCCGCCGTTTTGATATTTTTCTTCCGGATCGGAATGTCCGCCTCTACCAGACGCTCCATCTCCCGTTTCAGCTTTTCCAGATCTTCGGCGCTAACCGTTCTGCCCAGCAGTTCGCAGTAATATCCCTGTCCCAAAGAATAATATACCCTGACATGCACGTCGCTTCCCCACAGATTGCAGACCGCTTTCTGCATCATAATGGTCATACTGCGGCGATAGGTTCGTTTTCCGTCTTTGTGCGTCATGGTAAGAAAGGAGACGGTACCGGATTTTTTCATCTGTTTGGACAATTCCCGGAGTTTGTTTCCGCAGAGGGCAAGTACAATGGTATCCGGAAAATATTCCTGATATTTTTTTGCCAGTTCCTGAAGCGTCGTCCCCTCCGGTACCGCAAGCGCCTCCGTTTGTCCGTCTGTCAGTTTTACCGTAATCTCAAACTCCTGCATGTTTCATGCCCTCCCATTGTGCCAGCCGGTTCTGTTCCAGCTCCTCTTTGACTTCCGCCAGCCGCTTTTGGACAGCGGCGGACTTTTCCTGTTGTTCCAAACTGCCGCAAAGCTTCCTCAACTGCTTTTCCTGCCGCAGCAGATAGTCTTCCAAGACCGGATGCCGCTGCAAAAGCAGAAGCGGGCCGTAGCGGTCGCAAAGCTGCTGCCGTTTGGGATCCGTTCCCGCAGCCGCTTCTTGGGACACCGTTTTCTCCGGTACCGCTTTCATCATCGGATAATATTTTCCGTCCTCCAAAACCATATCCTCCGCCGTAATCCGGTAACGGTTTTCCCTCAAAAAACGGCGGACCCGTTCCACCTCGGACTGCGGCTGCAGAACCAGTTCTTTCGCCGTCCGGCATACGGATTCTCCCTTTTTAAGAATCTGTATGACCAGACCGCCTCCCATACCGGCGATCAGTATCGTATCCGCTTCGTCCGGCGCAAGCGCCTCTACCCCATCGGACAATCTCGTTTCTATGTACGCTTCCAAGCCGAAACGCCGAATATGCGCTTTAGCACGCTCCAGCGGTCCCCGCCGCAGATCCATAGCGATCGCACGCCGGATCCGTTTTTCCAGAACCAGCGCAATCGGAATATAGCCATGATCCGTACCGACATCCGCAAGGATGTTGCCCGACGTGACCATGGCTGCCGCAGCTTCCATTCTTTTTGATAAAATATTCATGTTGGCGAAATTCTACTCCAAATAATCCTTTAATTTGCGGCTCCTGCTCGGATGGCGCAGCTTCCGGAGCGCTTTTGCCTCGATCTGGCGGATTCGCTCTCTCGTTACATTAAATTCCTTCCCGACTTCTTCCAAAGTACGCGCGCGCCCGTCTTCCAAACCAAAACGCAGCGTCAGCACCTTCTGTTCCCGCTCGGTCAGCGTGCCAAGCACTTCCTCGAGCTGCTCCTTCAAAAGCGTAAACGCCGCCGCGTCCGCCGGTATCGGCACATTTTCATCCCGTATAAAATCGCCGAGATGAGAATCCTCCTCCTCGCCGATCGGCGTTTCCAGAGATACCGGCTCCTGAGAAATCTTGAGGATTTCCCGCACGCGCTCTACCGGCATATTCATTTCTTCCGCGATCTCCTCCGGACTCGGCTCCCGTCCCAATTCCTGAAGAAGCTGACGGGAAACGCGGATCAGCTTATTGATCGTTTCTACCATATGAACCGGAATCCGGATGGTTCTCGCCTGATCGGCAATCGCCCTTGTGATTGCCTGCCGGATCCACCACGTTGCATAGGTAGAAAACTTATATCCCTTGCGGTAATCGAATTTTTCTACCGCCTTGATCAATCCCAGATTTCCCTCTTGGATCAGATCCAGAAACAGCATTCCGCGTCCGACATAACGTTTGGCAATGCTGACAACCAGACGCAGGTTGGCCTCCGCCAGCCTCTTTTTCGCATCCGAACCGCATTCCACGTCTTTTTGCAGATTTTTGATCTCCTCACGAAGTTCCTCCTGCTCCTCCTCCGTAGAACCTTCCATACGTCCCTTTAAAATGGCAATTTTTTCCGAAGCGACATTTCCGGTCTCCATTTTCTGCGCCAGTTCGATCTCTTCCTCCGCATTTAAAAGAGGCACTTTTCCAATCTCTTTCAGATACATGCGGACCGGATCTTCCACGCTGATCCCGTCCGGAACGGAAAGGTCGATTTTTTCTACCTCAACCTCGTCGTCCTCATCCAGAATAATATCGTCGTCCTCTTCGTCCTCGCTGATCTTTAAAATATCGACATTATTCTGCTCCAGCAGATCCAGCACCTGCTCAAACTTCTCCGCATCCAGATTCATATCCTTAAAGAAATCGCTGATTTCCTGATATTCCAGAATATTCTTCTTCTTTTTGCTGATTGCGAGCAGTTCCTGCATTTTTTCCTGAAATTTTACATTCATCTCTTCGTTTTCCACAACTTCTACATTTTCTTCTTTTTTCTTTGCCATTTTGATTCATCCTCTCAGGTTATTTACTATTTTGTCCTTAATCAATGGAAATATGCAATTTCCTTAGTTCTTCCAACACGCGTTTTTCCTCTATAACTCTTTTTATTTCATCCATATCTGCGGGACCGCCCGTTTTGGAATGTTCGTCGATACTGTTTTCTTTTACCTTGACCAGCGTATCTCTCAACGCCTTTTCTTTGTCGTCTTTTGTATCGATTTCCTCCAGCATGGCGTTAAAAACAGCGGCGATCTCCTTCTGCTGCTCCTCCTCTTCGAACATACTGACGATCTGCGCCGGACTGACCGTCTGCCCTTTTTCGTATGCCTCAAACAGGATTTCTGCTGCACGCCGGCACATTTTGTCCGTAAAATCCTCCGCCGAGATCCACGACCTTACTTTTTCATACAGGCGGCTGTCCTCCACAAGCCATGTCAAAAGCAGCCGTTGTGATTTTTTTGCCGGATCTTCTTTGTTGTGTTTTTCATGGATCCCGCTTTTCAGCGGCTTCGTGCGGCTGACGATCCCGCCGCGCTCCGCCACATGCGCGACAAGCTCCCGCAGATTACCAAATCCCATCTGATATTTGGAGGCGATCGCTTCAATGTAGTTTTCCCGTTCCAGCTTCTCCGGAAACGACAGCAGACGCCTTGCAATTTCATTGTAAAACGCCGTTTTCCCTTCCGGATCCCGAAGGTCGTAATCCTGCTCCAAAATCCGTATCTCGTACAGAAAACTGTTTTCCGCCCCCTGAATCCGTTTCCGGTATTCTTCGGCTCCCAGCGCCTTGATAAATTCATCCGGATCCTTGTACGGACGCATATCAATGACCTTAGTGGTAATTCCGACCTCTTTTAAAATCGGAATCGCGCGCAGCGCCGCCTTTACGCCCGCTCCGTCGCTGTCATACGTCAGGTATACTTCTTTGGTATAGCGCTTTAAGAGGTTCGCATGTCCGCTTGTCAGCGAAGTTCCAAGCGACGCTACCGCATTGTCAAACCCCGCCTGATGCAGCGCGATCACGTCCATATATCCCTCGCAAAGCAAAAGCTGTTCCTGCCTTGTACTGCGTGCAAGATTCAGTCCATAGAGATTCCGGCTTTTGTCAAAAATCTTTGTTTCCGGCGAATTCAGGTATTTGGGTTCTCCGTCGCCCATTACCCTGCCGCCAAAGCCGATGACGCGGCTGTTGACATCCATGATCGGAAACATCGCCCGATTCCAGAATTTATCATGCGCCCCGCGTTTTTCGTCATAAGCGATCAGTCCGGAATCCTTTAACAGCTCGTCCTCATATCCTTTTTCCCGCAGATAGCGGTACAGATCGTCGCTGTACTGATCCGAGTACCCCAGTCCGAACCGCTGCATGGTCTCATCGGTAAGTCCGCGCTCCTTAAAATAGCGGTATGCCTTCCCGCCGCGCGGATTTCGCAAGAGCATATAAAAGTATTTTGCGGCTTCTTTGTTGACCTCTAAAAGCCGCGCACGCTTGTCCGCTTCTTTCTTCTGTCCTGCCGAGAACTCCTGTTTCGGCAGGGACATCCCCGCCCGTTCGGCAAGCGTTTCCATCGCCTCGGAAAACGTAAAATTCTCATACTGCATCAAAAAGGTAAAAACATTGCCTCCCGCACCGCAGCCAAAACAGTAATACATCTGTTTATTGGGCGAAACGGAGAACGAACCTGTTTTCTCATTGTGAAACGGGCAGAGTCCAAAATAAGTGCTGCCCTTTCGCTGCAATCGCACATAGCCGCCAATGACCTCTACAATGTCGCTGCGCGACCGCACTTCTTCTATTAAATCATCGGAATAATACGGCATTTTTCCTCCTTATCAGTAGCCGCCCTCCTGCCATGCCTTTGGCAGAAAAAATTCGTTAAATTTCGTAATTGCATACTGGTCGGTCATTCCTGCGATATAATCGCAGACAATGCGCCCCTGATCTTCTCCGGCGTCAAGCATTTCCAGAAGCCAGTCCGGAAGCAGCTCTATATGCTCCATATAATGCCCGTAAAGCTGCTCCAGCATCGCTTTTGCCTTTACCTCCTCGCCTTTTGCAACCGGATTCTTGTAAACATGCTCAAACATAAACAGCCTCAGGTCGCGAAACGCCTCCTCGGTTTCCTTCGACTGCAAAATCTCGTTTTGCCCCATGCTGTTGATAATGATGTCATGGATCAGATGATCCAGACGGGAACGCGTATCCCATCCAAGCGTCCTGCGCAGTTCCCGCGGAATGTCCTCCTCGCAAAGGATCTGGGCGCGGATGGCGTCGTCAATATCCGAATTCACGTATGCGATCTTATCGGAAAGACGCACGATCTTTCCCTCCAGCGTATGCGGAATCGTTCCGGTCTGGTGGTTTTTGATGCCGTCCCGTACCTCCCACGTAAGGTTTAGTCCCTCTCCGTCCTTTTCCAGTTTTTCCACGATACGGACGCTCTGCTCATTGTGCTTAAATCCGCCCGAATAAATGCGGTTTAAAATCGTTTCCCCCGCGTGTCCGAACGGCGTATGCCCCAGATCGTGCCCCAGCGCAATGGCTTCTGTCAGATCCTCGTTTAACCGAAGCGCTTTGGCGATCGTGCGCGCGTTCTGGGAAACCTCCAGCGTATGGGACATGCGCGTCCGGTAATGGTCGCCCTTCGGCGTTAGAAAAACCTGTGTTTTATTTTTCAGTCTCCGAAAAGATTTACTATGTAAAATGCGATCCCTGTCACGCTGAAATACCGGCCGGATGTCGCATTGCGCCTCCGGTATGTCCCGCCCTTTTGAATCTGTGCTGTGACAGGCATAGGGACTTAGCGCCTCCTGCTCCATTTTCTCTATCTGTTCCCGAATTGTCATATCTGCGCTCCTTAAAAACAGCCTACATTTTTATAATTCGCGGTTCTTCCCCTTTTTCCTTTTTCCTGAACGAAAAATATAAAAAATTTTTGCTTTTTTAAGAACCGGCTTTTTGTACGCCGGAGCCGTAACCTCCAACCGCGCTCATCAGCATTTCCAGACTTTTTCCGGTTATTGGATTGTCATAATTTCCATAATAAAAGCAATCATCCTTAACCAGAATGCAGCCAACCCAATCGCCCGGCTGTACGCCTTCTTTTATCGCCTCTTTCAGCTCCGTATAACCGCGGATCGTAAAATAGGCATCGTAATCCGAAAAATCCTCCTGCCGGTAGTCTACCTCCCGAAACTGCTCTTCCAATTCCAGAACCATTTCTTTGGGGCATATGGAATATCCGGTTACATCCTTAGTATAGCGGTTCTCGCTTTCCCAATCCTCGTCCCACAGCAAAAATACATCATCCGCTTTCCATGAAGCATCCGCTTCGATTTTCTCCGCCAGACCGTAAGAATTGATATCCGAACCGTACATCTGCAGATAATCCGAGTTTTTTTGCGCGCTCCGGTACAGCAGATTCGCCACCGCCAGTTCGTAAAAGCGGCTGCTGCAGTTTTCTCCTTTATACCCAAGATAGCCGACCGCCCTGCCCGTTTCGTAATAATCCAGCTCCCGATCGACCGGCAGGTAAATTTTCTCTCCGCAGAGCATCGGGCCAAACCGATGGTCTTCAGTCAGGCATTCCGCCGCCTGTTCGTAATGCGGCTGAGACTCCCTGCTCCCAAACAACATCCGTCCCAGAAGCAGTCCGACAAGCAGCAAGCAAACCAATCCTGCAATCCCTTGCAGCAGCAGACGCTTTCCGTTCCTCCTCCCGCGTTCCGAAGCTTCCGCCGGTTCGCTCGTTCTTTCCGCTGTATCCGCATAGCTTTTACAGGAGATCCAATATACGGCAAGCATGGTCAGGAGGGTAAATGCAAGAATTCCTGCAATATACAAAAAAATCTGCAAGTTTTGTGACGGGCGGCATAAAAGCAGCGCATCCAGCACGCATACCGCGCGCCCCGCCAGCTCTTTTTGGATGAACAACCGGCAGATTCCGGCAATTCCGACGCAGACCGCTACAAAAAACGCAGCGTCGGCTAAGAGATATCCGATCCACAATTTTCTTTTGCGGATAATGACCAATGGAAACAAAGACAATACAAATGCAAACATCAGAATTACGGCAAACAGGTACGCCCAGCGTTCGGGCATACTGCTTCCGTACATATGGGAAAAATACTCGCCTGCCGTCATTCCGCCGATATTTCCCCATCCGGAAATCCGCGAAAAAATGACGACCAGCTTCATAACCGTCCAAAGAAACAGATCGATTACCGCATAACGGACCAGCATCATGCGAATTTCTTTTTTACTGTCCTGCGCAAGCCGTCGGGAGGTCCTGCCGCCGGAGAGCACAGCTCTCCTCTGTATATAAAACGCGGCCAGAAAAGAAAGAAATGCAGGGATTCCCCCCATGCTTCCGATGAATTCATTGATAAATAACATAACCAGAAATGCCAGCAGAACCGAGCCTGCCAAATGCAGTTCCAATGCTTTCATATTTTACTACTCCTGATCATTTATGAAAAAGAATGTGCTTGTACGCATCCGCCGGAAGGTTTTTATGTCATGGAATCGTTAGCGGATTTCTATGACACAAAAAAACCGCCAACGGCGGTTTCCGATCACAAATCATGAAAACTTAAAAATGCAGGAGATGGGACTTGAACCCACACGGTATTGCTACCACAGGCACCTGAAGCCTGCGCGTCTGCCAATTCCACCACTCCTGCAAACAAGAGATATTTTATCGAATTTCAGAACAGATGTCAATATGTTTTTTTATAAATTTTGCAATAAATTTTGAATTTAGAGGAAGTATTTACATTCAACATTTTAACCCTCCAGAATAGAATCCAATAATTCTTTGGTGGTTCCGCTAAAATGTTCGCCTGTCCCCAGCCGTTTCATCTCGTCTACTTCTTCAAAAGCTTCCATTGTTTCGGCGTTCGGCACCTCTGCAAAACCCGTTAAATTCTCGAGTATTCCCACAACATAAATCATTTTTTCATCATCAATCGCATCTAATAATTGTATTGCTCTTTCTTTATTACTCATTGTCCGCCCTTTCTTTCCATTCTCTCATTTTCCTTTTGGGTACTCTGATTTTTAATAGTATATCACTTGCGAATATCGGACACTATGTATTTACTGCACAAAATATCGGATGCCGATTTGGGAATAATGCCTATATACCTGCTTTTCAATACCTGCTTTTCAAATTCTCAAATTTCTAAATTATCGGTTGACAACAATCGTCGTTTTTGATATTATAACTAAGTCGCGATGTGACATATATGAAATGCGGAAGTGTCGGAAC
>CANQCX010000092.1 GCA_947591115.1 uncultured Lachnospiraceae bacterium
GAAGCAAGGGATTACGGCTTCGACCGCAGCATGATCATGGGATACGGGCATGACGACCGCGTCTGCGCCTATCCTTCGTTTCGGGCGGTGCTGGAGGCGCCGGCGCCGGAATACACCTCCGTCTGCCTTCTGGTGGATAAGGAGGAGGTCGGAAGCATCGGAGCGTCCGGAATGCAGTCGCGTTTCTTTGAAAACAGCGTTGCGGAGCTGATGAATCTGACGGGCGGCTACAGCGAGCTTTTGCTGCGCCGCGCAATGAAAAATTCGCGGATGCTTTCTTCGGACGTTTCGGCAGCGTTCGATCCGAATTACCCTTCCGTCATGGAAAAGAAAAATTCCGCATATTTCGGAAAAGGACTGGTATTTAACAAATATACCGGTGCCAGAGGAAAGTCCGGCTCCAACGATGCAAATGCCGAATATGTAGCAAAGCTGCGTAATATGATGGATAATAACGAAGTTTCCTTCCAGACGGCGGAGCTGGGGAAGGTCGATCAGGGCGGCGGAGGAACGATCGCGTATATCCTTGCCAATTACAACATGAATGTCATTGACAGCGGGGTTGCCGTACTCAATATGCATGCGCCCTGGGAGATCATCAGCAAAGTAGACTTATACGAAGCATTTCGGGGATATACGGTATTTTTAAAGGAAGCCTGATATGAGCAGCAGCTTTTATGAATGTTTAACAAAGATTCTTCCGCCGGAGCGGATCCTGTGCGAAGAACCGATGAAAAATCATACGACGTTCCGGATCGGGGGAAACGCCCAATACCTGATTTCTCCGGATAGCCGGCAGCTTTCCGAGGCGCTTGTCCTTGCGGACCAACACAAGGTTCCGGTTACGGTCATCGGGAACGGAAGCAATCTTTTGGTAGGAGATCGTGGGATCCGCGGTCTTGTGGTCGAAATCGGCAGACATATGGATTTTGTCCGGATCAAGGGCGATACCTTGTATGCCGGAGCCGGAACGCTTCTTTCGAAAGCAGCGAAGGAAGCGGCGGAGGCGGGACTTTCCGGTCTGGAATTCGCCGCGGGGATTCCGGGCAGTATCGGCGGAGCCGTTGTGATGAATGCGGGCGCGTACGGCGGCGAGATCAAAGACGTGCTACTCAGCGTAGAGGCGGCTGCCAAAGACGGCGCCGGACTTACGCTTTCGGCAGAGGAGCTGGAGCTGTCCTACCGCCACAGCTCGGTTTTGGAGAGAGGCTGCATCATAACCCAAGCGGTAATGAAGCTTGCGCCGGCGGATAAGGAGGACATCCAAAGCCGGATGGCGGAGCTGCGCAGCAGACGAATCGAAAAGCAGCCGTTGGAATATCCGAGCGCCGGAAGCACGTTCAAGCGGCCGGAGGGGTATTTTGCAGGAAAACTGATCATGGACGCGGGACTTTCCGGCTATACGGTCGGAGGGGCGCAGGTGTCCCCTAAGCACTGCGGATTTGTCGTCAACACCGGAAACGCAACGGCGGCGGATGTCCAAAAGCTGATCGAAGACGTCCGCCGGAAGGTTTACGAGCGGTTTCAGGTGTGGCTGGAGCCGGAAGTGAAGATCATAGGAGAGTGAGAAGATGAAGCTTGTAATCGTAACCGGCATGTCGGGAGCGGGAAAAAGTACGGCGATGAAAATGATGGAGGACATGGGTTTTTTCTGCATTGACAATCTTCCGATTCCGCTTTTGGATAAGCTGGTCGAATTTTCCAGCAGCTTCCGGACGGATATGCAGAAAGTGGCGATCGGAATTGACGTGCGGAACGGAAAAGGCCTGACGGAGATACGGGAAAAATTAAAGGTACTGTACCGAAGCATGGTTCATTTTGAGATCCTTTATCTGGACGCCGAGGACGAGGTGCTGGTCAAACGCTACAAAGAAACGCGCAGGACGCATCCGCTGGCGGCGGGCGAGCGCATTGACAAGGGACTGGCGAAGGAACGCAAAGAACTGCTCTTTTTAAAAGAAAATGCGGATTATATCATTGATACCAGCAAGCTGCTGACGCGGGAGCTGAAGGCGGAGCTGGAGAAAATTTTTGTCCGCAATCAGGATTTTAAGAGCCTGTTTGTAACCATTTTGTCCTTTGGGTTTAAATACGGAATCCCTTCGGATTCCGATATCGTCATGGATGTCCGTTTTCTTCCGAATCCGTACTATGTAGAGGGACTGCGCGCCAAAACGGGAAACGACGAGGAAATCCGCAGTTATGTCATGCAGTTTGCAGAGGCAGGCGCATTTCTTGACAAACTGGAAGATCTGATCAATTTCCTGATTCCCAACTACATAGCCGAGGGAAAGAACCAGCTCGTCATTTCGATCGGCTGTACGGGCGGAAAGCACCGCTCGGTTACGCTTGCCAATGAATTGTACAAGCGTTTGGACGGAAAAAAGGGTTACGGTTTAAAAATTGAGCATCGTGATATTGAAAAAGATGCGCTGAGAGGAAAATAGCATGTCGTTTTCGAGTGATGTGAAGGGCGAACTGGTCAGGCAGCTTGGAAAAAGCCGCCATTGCCAGATGGCGGAGCTGGCGGCGATTCTGGAGCTGGAGGGGCGCGTGCAGACTCATCCGTATATGCTGGGACTGGAATCGGACAATCCGCTTCTCCGGAAAAAATACGAGCTTCTCATGAAAAAGCTGTTTGACGTCAATATAGAAAATCCGCTGGAGGAAGCGGATATCCGGCGTGTGCTGGATGCAATGAAATGGAAGGCGCATGAAATCGGAAACGCACGCGCAAGCGGACTTCTGGTGCAGAAAACCTGCTGCAAACGCGCGTTTATCCGAGGCGCGTTTATGGCTGCCGGTTCCATCAGCAATCCGAACAAATCCTATCATTTTGAAATCGTCTGCAAAAGCAGCGAACAGGCGGAGCAGTTAAAAGAGCTGATGGAAAGCTTTGAGGCGGATGCAAAGATCGTTGCGCGAAAGCAGCATTATGTTGTATATTTAAAGGACGGCTCCCAGATCGTGGATATGCTAAACGTCATGGAGGCGTATGTTTCTCTGCTGAATCTGGAAAATGTCCGGATATTAAAAGAAATCAGCAATTCCGTCAACCGTAAGGTCAACTGCGAGACGGCAAACATCAGCAAAACGGTCAATGCGGCGGTCCGTCAGGTTGACGATATCATCAAAATACGCGATACGGTAGGATTTGCCCAGCTTCCGCCTCATTTGCGGGAGATGGCGGAGCTTCGTCTGGAATATCCGGAAGCGCCGCTTGCCGAGCTTGGAACTTATCTGAATCCTCCGGTCGGGAAATCGGGAGTCAATCATAGGCTGCGGAAGCTCTCCGCAATCGCGGAAAAATTGGAGTGAAGCAGGGGAGGGAACAAAATGAAAAAAGAGATTAAAATACAGGCGGATTCCGTACTGGAGGCAAGACCGCTCGCCGAGCTGGTCGGACTGGCGAATACCTTTGCCAGTAAGATCATGATCGAAATGGACGAAAAAACGGTCAACGCCAAAAGCATTATGGGCGTTATGGGACTGGGAATGGATATCGGCAAGCTGGTAACGGTGGAAGCCATAGGTGCGGATGAAGACGAAGCGATGAAATGCATAGAGGAGTTTCTTACAAAATGAGAAAAAAAGTTTTGTTCTTGCTGAACGCACATTCCGGAAAAGGACAGATCAAAAAATATCTTTTGGAAATTGTGGATATGATGGTAAAGGCGGGATTTGAGGTAACGGTCTATCCGACACAGGCTCCGGAAGACGCCACGCGCATGATCGCGGAATCGGCGGATCGGTTTGACCATATTGTGTGCAGCGGAGGCGACGGTACGCTGGATGAGGTCGTAACGGGACTGATTCAAAACGGAAGTTCCACCACCATCGGTTATATTCCGGCGGGAAGCACCAATGATTTTGCCAATTCCCTTAAAATTCCAAAGAATGTGCTGCAGGCTGCCGATGTAGCGGTCAACGGGGAGGAATTTCCATGCGACGTTGGTTATTTTAACGGAACCAATTTTGTTTACGTAGCCGCGTTCGGACTGTTTACGGAGGTTTCCTACAAGACCTCCCAGCAGATGAAAAATATTTTCGGGCATGTGGCGTATCTTTTGGAGGCCACGAAACATCTTCTGGATATTCCGTCGTATTCGGTAAAGGTGGAGCACGACGGCGAGTGTCTGGAAGGTCAGTTTATTTACGGGATGATCACGAATTCCCTTTCGGTCGGCGGCTTTAAAGGATTGACCGGAGCGGACGTGCAGCTGGACGACGGACTGTTTGAGGTCGCGCTGGTCAAGCGGCCGCACAATCCGTTAGAGCTGAAGGAGATACTGGATTGCCTGACCGGCCATGTGGAGCATTCCGAAATGGTTTATTCTTTTAAAACCGGCGAAATCCATTTTTATTCCGAGGAAGAGATCGCATGGACGCTGGACGGGGAGTACGGAGGCGCGCACAGGGAGGTTTGCGTTCAAAACCTCTGCAGGCAGGCAAAGATTCTGGTATGTGCAAAAACCGAGGGCGAAGGTGCATAATCTACTTTATTTTTGAGGGGAAATGTACTATAATCAATATAAATTATTCTTAGGAGGGAAAGAACATGTTAGTATCTGCAAAGGAAATGCTTGACAAAGCAAAAGCAGGCCATTATGCGGTTGGCCAGTTCAACATCAACAATCTGGAATGGACGAAATCAATTCTTTTGACGGCGCAGGAATTACAGTCTCCGGTTATTTTGGGCGTGTCAGAGGGCGCGGGCAAATACATGACCGGCTTTAAGACGGTAGCCGCAATGGTAAAAGCAATGGATGAGGAGCTCGGGATTACCGTTCCGGTAGCGCTGCATCTGGATCATGGCACGTACGAAGGCTGCTACAAATGCATCAAGGCAGGCTTCACGTCCATTATGTTTGACGGTTCCCATTATCCGATCGAGGAGAATATTGAGAAGACGAAGGAACTGGTAGCGGTTGCGCATGGATTGGGCATGTCGATCGAGGCGGAGGTCGGCTCCATCGGCGGAGAAGAAGACGGCGTAGTCGGCATGGGCGAATGCGCAGATCCGAATGAGTGCAAGGCGATCGCAGATCTGGGCGTAGATATGCTTGCGGCAGGAATCGGAAACATCCATGGCAAATATCCGGCGAACTGGGCAGGACTGAGCTTTGAAACGCTTGCGGCGGTTCAGGAGAAGACCGGAATAATGCCGCTGGTTCTTCATGGAGGTACCGGAATTCCGGAGGATATGATCAAAAAAGCCATTTCACTTGGCGTAGCAAAGATCAACGTAAATACCGAGTGCCAGTTATCGTTTGCAGATGCGACGCGTAAGTATGTAGAAGCAGGAAAGGATCTCGAAGGAAAAGGATTTGATCCTCGTAAGCTGCTTGCTCCGGGTGCAGAGGCGATCAAAGCAACGGTAAAAGAGAAGATGGAATTGTTCGGTTCGGTAGGAAAGGCTTAATGTAAGTTAATTCTACCAAAAAAATAAAAAGATTTTTGTGATATTTGTATAAAACGTCGAAACTTGATTTTTTCGCGAAAAGCGGTTGCTTTTTGAGAAAAACTGGAGTATCTTAGTTTCAGAAATGATATGAGACACGAACGAGGGCGTTCCAAGAGGCTTGGAATGCCCTTTTCTCATATTAGAAAATGAAAGAAAGGATGTTATGAAAATGAGCGAAGAAAAAGAGTACTACAATGTAGCCGATATTTTCGGAGAGAACGTTTTTAACGATGCGGTTATGCAGGAACGCCTTCCGAAAAAAGTCTACAAGAAACTCCATGAAGTTATGGATGAAGGTCAGGATCTGGATCTTGAGACGGCGGACGTCATCGCGCATGAGATGAAGGAATGGGCGATCGAAAAAGGAGCAACCCATTATACCCATTGGTTCCAGCCGCTGACCGGTGTAACGGCGGAGAAGCATGATTCCTTTATTACTTCGCCAATGCCGAACGGAAAAGTACTTATGAGCTTTTCCGGAAAAGAGTTGATCAAGGGCGAGCCGGATGCATCCTCGTTCCCGTCCGGAGGTCTTCGGGCAACCTTCGAAGCAAGAGGCTATACCGCATGGGATTGTACCTCTCCTGCATTTGTACGGCAGGATGCGGCGGGCGCAACGCTTTGTATTCCGACGGCGTTCTGCTCCTATACCGGAGAGGCGCTGGATCAGAAAACCCCGCTGATGCGTTCGATGGAAGCCGTCAACGAGCAGGCGCTCCGTCTTCTGCGGTTATTCGGAAACACCACCTCAAAGAAGGTAACGCCGTCCGTAGGTCCGGAGCAGGAATACTTTATTGTAGACCGTCAGAAATACCTGCAGAGAAAAGACCTGATTTTTACCGGACGCACCCTGTTTGGCGCAATGCCTCCAAAAGGGCAGGAAATGGATGACCACTATTTTGGTGCGATCCGCGAGCGGATTGCCGCATACATGAACGACGTAAACAAAGAGCTTTGGAAGCTGGGCGTAGCTGCCAAAACGCAGCACAATGAAGTGGCTCCTGCACAGCATGAGCTGGCTCCGATCTATGCGGAATGCAACGTGGCGGTAGACCACAACCAGCTTACGATGGAGACGTTAAAGAAGGTTGCGGGACGTCATGGATTACAGTGCCTGCTTCATGAAAAGCCGTTTGCAGGCGTCAACGGCTCCGGAAAGCACAACAACTGGTCGATTACGACGGACGACGGGATCAACCTTCTGGATCCGGGCGCAACACCGCATGAAAACATACAGTTTCTGCTGGTTCTAACCTGTATCTTAAAAGCGATCGACAATCATGCGGCATTGCTCCGCGCATCGGCTGCGGATGTCGGCAACGACCATCGTCTGGGTGCAAACGAAGCGCCGCCGGCAATCCTTTCCGTATATTTAGGAGAACAGTTGGACGACGTTTTGAGCCAGTTGATCAGCACCGGTACCGCTACCCACAGCTTAAAGGGCGAAAAGCTGGAAACAGGCGTTAAGACCATTCCGGACTTTTTAAAGGATGCGACGGATCGTAACCGTACTTCTCCGTTTGCATTTACCGGAAATAAATTCGAGTTCCGTATGGTTGGTTCGCAGGATTCCGTTGCACAGCCGAATATCGTTTTGAATACGATCGTTGCGGAGGCGTTTTCCGATGCCTGTGACGTATTGGAAAAAGCGGACGATTTCGAGCTGGCGGTTCACGATCTGATCAAGACGTATGCAACCGAGCATCAGCGTGTCGTATTCAACGGAAACGGATATTCGGATGAATGGGTAGAGGAAGCGGCAAAACGCGGACTTCCGAATATTAAATCGATGGTAGATGCGATTCCGGCATATACCGCTCCGGAATCCGTTGCGGCGTTTGAGAAGTTCAACGTATTTACGGAAAAAGAGCTGGTTTCTCGTGTTGAGATCGAGTATGAGACTTATGCAAAGACCATCAACATCGAAGCCAGAGCCATGATCGATATTGCAGGAAAACAGATTATTCCGGCGGTTATCCGGTATACGACGAATCTTGCAAAATCCATTACCTCCGTACAGAGCGCATGTGCGCAGGCGGATGTAAGCGCACAGGAAGAGCTTCTGAAAGAAACCTCCTCCCTGCTGGCGGAAGCGAAGAACGCTTTGACGAAGCTGGCGGAGATCACAGAGGCCGGCGCGGCAATGACGGAAGGCAGAGAACAGGCGGTTTACTACAGAGATGAGGTAAAGAGCGCAATGGACGCGCTGCGTGCTCCGGTAGATAAGCTGGAAATGATCGTAGACAAAGAACTTTGGCCGATGCCGTCTTACGGAGATCTGATCTTCGAAGTATAAGAAATATCAAACAATAAAACCAAAAAGAAAGC
>CANQCX010000093.1 GCA_947591115.1 uncultured Lachnospiraceae bacterium
TAACAGGAACCCTTCCGAAGCAGAAGGGGATTTTTAAGAAAGATTTGAACAAACGCCGAAACTTTTCGGGGCCGAAATGCGCCCGTTTGATCGACGGCGTCATTCAAATAGATACCTATACATAATTCAATTTCACAGGAGGTTTTGTTTTCATGGGTGAAGCGATTGTTTTCACTTCAGGAAAAGGCGGTGTCGGCAAGACAACAACAATTGCCAACATCGGTACGGGACTTTCACAGTTAGAGAAAAAAGTCGTCATGCTCGATACGGACATGGGACTTCGGAATTTGGATGTTGTTATGGGACTGGAAGACCGGATTACCTATAATCTGATGGATCTTCTGGAAAACCGCTGCCGGCTGAATCAGGCGTTGATCCGCGATAAGAGGTATCCGAACCTCTACATGATTCCGGCTGCGCTGCACTGCAGAAAAGTTAAGGATTACGAAGAAAAACTAAAGACTCTGATCTCACAATTGAAAAAGGAATTTGATTTCTGCCTGATCGACAGTCCTGCCGGAATCGACGACGGTTTCCACTTTGCCATTTCGGCTGCCGACCGCGCTATTTTGGTAACAACCCCGCACATTTCCGCGGTAAGGGACGCCGGAAGGGTTCTCTATCTGCTCGAGGGGCGTCAGTTCCACAACGTGGAGCTGCTGATCAACGAGACCAATGAACGGATGATGAAAAAACACAATATGCTCTCCAAAGAGGACGTGGAGGAGGTGCTTGGAATGGAAAGCATCGGCTGCATTCCGTCCGATGAAAAGGTCATTATCAGCCAGAACAAAGGGATTCCGGTCGTTTCCATCAAATCCCGCGCGGGAAAACAGTTTCTGGCAGTGGCCAAAGAGCTTACGGTCGAACGGGTAGTTCCGGTGGAGTTAGACGACTGTCCGCCGGAAAAAACCGAAAAAAAGCGCTATTTTTTCCGCAGAAAGGAATACAATTATGAGGTATAGAAGGGAACTTTCGAATTCCATTGCAAAAGAGCGGCTGAAGCTGATGATCGAATCGGAGCCGGTGGAATGCGCGCCGGATCTGATGGCGCGAATGAAAAAAGAAATTTCCGACATTGTAAGCCGGTATTTTGAGATCAATCCGGAAAAATACGAGATAAAAGTGATTTTAAAGCAAACCAAAAAGAGAGCTTAATATGTTAAAACAATATCAACTAAAGAACTATCATTTTCAGTTAATTATCTATTTATCCGCTTTAACGATCATCGGGATACTGATCATCGGAAGCGCCGAGAAGTCCGTCCAGAGCAAGCAGATCTTCGGCTTCCTTATGGGATTGGTCCTTATGGTAGCGATATCGCTGATGGACTATTCGTTTATTTTGAGGTTCCGCTGGTTTTATTATGTCGGAATTCTCGGCCTTCTGCTGCTGGTTCCGCTGATTGGGCAGATCAGCGGCGGCGCAAAACGGTGGATTGAGATCGCAGGAATCCGTTTTCAGCCTTCGGAGCTTGCCAAAATCGTCATGATCCTGTTTTTCGCTTCGTTTTTTATGAAGCATCAGGAGAAGATCAACACGCCCAAAATACTTGCCCTATCGCTGGTTCTGGCAGGGATCCCGCTTTTGCTGATCTTAAAACAGCCGGATCTGTCTACTACGATCGTAACGGCAATTATTTTTGTTGTCCTCTTGTTTATTAGCGGATTAAGTTATAAAATAATAGTAACGGTACTTGGGATAACGATACCGGCGGCGATCGTGGCGATCAGTTATATTCTGCGCCATGCGGAAGAAATGATCAATTCCGGAAGCGATTCCGCATATCAGATGATGCGGATCATGTCATGGCTGGATCCGACCAATCCGAAATATTCGGACAGGGCGGCGCAGCAGCAGAATTCCATTATGGCGATCGGTTCCGGACAGCTATGGGGAAAGGGTCTGAATAATTCGGCGGTTACCTCCATGAAAAACGCCAATTATATCATCGAACCGCAGACAGACTTTATCTTTGCCGTAGCAGGAGAGGAGCTTGGATTTGTCGGGACGCTGATCATCATTGTATTGTTTTTTCTGATCGTGATGGAATGCATTCTGATCGGAAGAAAAGCAAAAGATCTGGCAGGACGTCTGATCTGCTGCGGGATGGCTGCGCTGGTAGGATTCCAGTGTTTTGTAAATATCTGTGTGGCAACCGGACTGATGCCGAATACCGGCGTGACGCTGCCGTTTGTGAGCTATGGGCTGACTTCGTTGGTCTCTTTATATATCGGCATGGGATTTGTACTGAATGTTGGCTTGCAGCCGAAAAAATACACCAGGGGGGTTTATCTATGAACATAGGACTTGTAGCGCATGATTCCAAAAAGAAACTAATGCAGAATTTTTGTATTGCCTATCGCGGGATTTTATGCAAAAATGAGCTTTTTGCGACCGGTACGACGGGAAGGCTGATCGAAGAAGTCGCCAATTTATCCGTTCACAAGTATCTGGTCGGTCATTTGGGCGGTATGCAGCAGCTTGGTTCGCAGATCGAGCACAATGAAATGGATCTTGTCATTTTTCTGCGGGATCCGTTAAAACCGAAGTCTCACGAACCGGAGGTCAATATTATCGTGCGTTTATGCGATGAATACAACATTCCGATCGCCACCAACCTTGCGACGGCGGAATTACTGATAAAATCTTTGGATAGAGGAGATTTGGACTGGCGTGACATGTATAGATAATACCAAAAAAACAAACCGAATAAAACTGCTATGCATTTTTTGTGTAGCAGCTCTTTTTATGGGCGGCTGCGGCAAAGAAGCGGACGTTGAGCATCCTTATCAGGTGTATTCCTCCGCAGTCAGCAATTTTGACCTTGATACGGCGGGAGCGGATTTTTTTGCGGAGAAGCTCTGCGTGACAAGCGATATGAATTTCGGAACGGATCAGACGGATTCGCAGGTGGCGCAGGGCGCGGGCGTTTTCAATCTGGACCGCGCGCAGGTGGAGTACAGCCAGAATCTGTTCGAGAAGCTCTATCCGGCAAGCACGACGAAGATTCTGACCGCTTATATCATCTTAAAATACGGCAATCCGGATGATATGGTTACCGTCAGTGAAAACGCTGTCAATCAGGCGTCCGATTCCTCCGTATGTGGATTAAAGGCGGGAGACGTTATCAGCGTACGGGATCTGCTTTACGGTCTGATGCTGGCGAGCGGCAACGACGCCGCGATCGCGCTTGCCGAGTATTATTCCGGAAGCATTGAGGCGTTTGCCGAAGTCATGAATCAGGAAGCGTTAAAGCTGGGCGCATCCGGCAGCCATTTTGTCAATCCGAACGGACTTCCGGATGAAAATCACTATACAACGGTTTATGATATGTATCTGATGTTTTCTGCGGCGGTAAATCTGGACGAGTTTGTTACCATCATCAGTACGCCCGAATTTGAGACGTCCTATACGGATGCCGGAGGCGGCACCGTTACCAAAAAGTGGAAAAATACCAACCAGTATGTCAACGGCGATCGGGACATGCCGCAGGACGTTCATGTCATCGGAGGAAAAACGGGCACGACCCATGCGGCAGGCTACTGTCTCTGCCTGTATTCTACCAATGCCGAAAACGAACGCATCATCAGCATTGTCTTTAAAGCGGACGGCCGTTCGAACCTGTATCTGTTAATGGATCAGATTTTATCCGGCTTTGCGAATTAGTGATTGTATTTTCTGTGCATATATACTATAATTACATTATCGGAAAAAGGCTTTTTGTCAAATTTTACAACTTATAATATCCAGGAGGAAGATGCCATGATTGAAATCATATGCGGCGAAAAAGGAAAGGGCAAAACAAAAGAACTTTTAGACAAGGTAAACACATCGGTTAAGACGGCGACGGGAAATGTCGTCTATCTGGATAAAAGCCAGAAACACATGTATGAATTAAGCAATAAGGTTCGTTTGATCAACGTAATGGATTATCCGGTTACCAACTGTGATGAATTTCTGGGATTTATTTGTGGTATCGTTTCGCAGGATAATGATTTGGAAGAAATGTATCTGGACAGCTTCTTGACCATTGCAAATCTTACGGAAGAGGCCGAGATCGTTAAGGCGATCGAAAAATTAGACGTCATCAGCGAAAAATACAAGGTACGATTTATTTTAAGCGTGTCCAAGAACAAACAGGATTTGCCGGAGTGTGCAAAGGCAAAGGTTGTCATTTCTTTATAATACATAGGAATATTCCGGGTGCTGGTCTTTCAGCACCCGTTGTTTTTCTTTTCGTGGCAAAATACGAAGTTTTTATGACAAGGATGTGCGAATAGGAGGAAGACGCGTCATGGCTGCATTTGAACGGATCTTATCGGGAATTCCGGAAATGGATCAGGCGTTGGACAACATCCGGCTGGGCGATAATGTCGTATGGCGGGTAGCCGATCTGGATGATTTTCAGTTGTTTTTAAAGCCGTATGTCCGTCAGGCGATTGCCGAACACCGCAACCTGATCTATATCCGGTTTGCTTCCCATGCGCCGCTGCTGGAGGAGCAGGAGGGCGTTCGGATCGTATCGGTGGAATTGTCGCACCGTTTTGAAACATTTACGATAGAGATTCATAATTTAATCGAACGGGAGGGAAAAGAGGCGTTTTACGTCTTTGACTGTCTTTCCGAGCTGCAGACGGCATGGTCAACGGATCTGATGATGGGAAATTTTTTTCGGGTAACCTGTCCGTACCTGTTTCAACTGAATACGGTCGCCTTTTTCCCGTTGATCCGCGGCAAGCACTCGTTGAAAACGATCGCTCGGATCCGCGATACGACGCAGTTGTTTTTAGATGTTTATTCGGACGGGGCGGACGTCTATGTAAAACCGCTGAAGGTCTGGAACCGCTATGCGGAAACCATGTTCCTGCCTCATATTTATGAGAAGGAAAGCGGCCGGTTTTTCCCGCTTACGGAAGGGATTATGGTCAGCCGTTTCTATCATTTATTGAACCGCAGCCAGTCTATGGGCGACGAGGAAAATCGGGACAGCTGGGATCGGTTTTTCAGTCTGACTGAGCAGATGTACCGTCAGGGGATGGATGTCACGCAATCGTGCGACCGGATGTGCGATATCATGATGAGTCGTGATCTGAAAATGCGGCGTCTTATCAAAGACAATTTTACTCCGGAAGATTATTTCATGATCCGCAGCCGCATGGTCGGGACGGGAATGATCGGAGGAAAAGCCTGCGGAATGCTGCTTGCCAGAAAGCTGATTGAAAATAAGCGGCCGGATCTGTATCGTCTTTTAGAACCGCACGATTCGTTTTATATCGGCTCCGACGTGTTTTATTCGTATATTGTACACAACAATTTCTGGGATATCCGGATCCGCCAGCGGAAGCCGGAGGAATATTTCAGTCTTGCCCAGACGTTTGCGGATTGTCTGGCAAACGGGGAATTTACGGATACGGAAAGAGAACAGTTTGGCAGAATTCTGGACTATTACGGCCAGTCCCCGATCATTGTGCGTTCCAGCAGCATTCTCGAGGACGGCTTCGGGAATGCGTTCGCAGGAAAATACGATTCCGTCTTTTGCACGAACAGCGGCACGATGGAGGAGCGGCTTCAGGAATTTGAAGATGCCGTCCGCACCGTTTATGCCAGCACCATGAGCAAATCTGCGTTGGACTACCGTTTGCGCAGAGGATTGGAGGGACGGGATGAACAGATGGCGCTTCTGGTGCAGCGGGTATCCGGCTCCCGATATGAGAATTTTTTTATGCCGGCAGCCGCAGGGGTCGGGTATTCCTACAGTCCGTACCGGTTTTTGGAAAGCATCGATCCCAAAGCGGGGATGCTGCGTCTTGTCATGGGACTGGGAACCGGAGCGGTCGATCGCACGCAGGGTTCGTACCCGCGTCTGGTCAGTCTCGATCAGCCGACGGTAACCGCTGCGGTCACTTCGGCGCAGAAGCATCAGTATTCGCAGAGAAAGGTAGACTTGATCCATACCGCTTTGGGGCGGATGGAAAGTCTGGAGCTGGAGAAGATCGAATCCATACTTCCTTCCTACCTAAAGCAGCTTCTTTTGGAGCATGATTACGATACGGAACGGATCTTTCGGAACCGCGGGCAGTACCGGAACATTCTGTTTATTTCCTGTGAAGGACTGGTGCAGAATGAACGGCTGATGACGGCAATCAAAGAAATGCTTGCCCTGATCCAGAAGGAGTATCAATACCCTGTGGACATCGAGTACACCATCAATCTGTCCGAAAACGGAACGTTTGTCATCAATCTGTTGCAATGCCGTCCGCTTCAGGTTGCGGTAGATACCCAAAAGGTAACGATTCCAAAGGAACTGCCTAAGGAGCGGATTTTTCTGGAATGCACCCATGCTTCTATGGGACTGTCCCAGTCCGTCCGATTGGACTATATCGTCATGGTGCATCCGGTTGCCTATTATCAGATGGATTATAACGAAAAACATCGGGTGGCGCGTGCGCTGGGCGAGCTGAACTGGCATTTCCGGAATCAGGGGAAACATTTGATGCTGCTGGTTCCGGGCAGGATCGGCACTTCCTCACCGGAGCTGGGCGTTCCGACCGTATTTGCCGATATCAGCGAGTTTGACGTCATTTGCGAAGTGGCGGAAACAAAGGCAGGATATATGCCGGAGCTTTCTTACGGCAGCCATATCTTTCAGGATCTGGTGGAAGCGGAAATTCTCTACTGCGCGGTCTTTGACAACGAAAAAACAAAACATTTTTCTCCGCAGCTTCTGGAAGAAATTCCAAACCAGCTGCTGGAATTTTGTCCGCAGGCAGAGGGACTGCAGCCGATTCTCGGCGTTTATCCGGTTTTTGAACGGGACTGCCGCGTCTATCATGATATGGAAAAACAGCATTTGCTATGTACGATTTAAGACAGGGCAGATTGCACAAAAAGAAAAACAATATTTGTGTAATCTGCCGTTTTTTCTGTCTACAAATTCATCAGTCATCCACAGCAGAGCGGATTCTGCCAAAGAAACTGATCAGATACAGTCCGCTCAAACCTACGATTGCGTAGATGATTCTGGAGAGCCATGTCATATCTCCGAAAATAAATTTTACCAGATCAAACTTAAAAAATCCGATCAGCCCCCAGTTAATGCAGCCGATAATCGCCAGCGCAAGAAGAATATTATCTAACCATTTCATGTGTTTTTACCTCCTGTTGATGGTATTATCTATCAAAAATCAAAAATTATGCGTAAAAAAACCATATAGTTGTCTTTTTTATGAAAGATATGATAGAATGTCGTAAGACGTTCATATAAGAAAGAGGGAAATCCTTTGGCGAAAAATCAAAATATTATTCAATATAAAAAACCGCTTAATTTTAATATCGGAATGATGATTTTTTTAATCATTATCCTCTATGTCCTTTTTAATATTTTTTCTTATCTGACCTCCGACCATGTAGCGGAATACGAGGTACAGCAGGGGACGATCGCTTCGAATCATGTGTATCAGGGATTGATTCTCCGCGAGGAAACGGTGGTTTATACGGAACAGGGCGGTTATATCAATTACTATGTGAAAAACGGCTCCAAAGTGGCATACAATGATATTGTGTATTCCATTGATACCGAAGGAAGTATTGCAGGAGAGATCACTTCCGCAGGAGAAGACGGCTCAAAGCTGGGAGAGGAGGCGCTTTTTGAGCTTTCGCAGAAAATCG
>CANQCX010000094.1 GCA_947591115.1 uncultured Lachnospiraceae bacterium
TCTGGTTATTGCTACATAAAATAATCTTCTTTCCTCATAATAATTATTTGTAAAATCAATCTTATAAGCTTTCCTGTCATATTGGGAGCATAATCGATATTCTTCCCCGCCCGTTTCTTTTTGTGATACAAAATACGCTCTTGCACCAAGCGAAGTGTAATAGCCGTCCGTTTCTTTTTCCGGTATCGGACAAGGAGGATTCCATTTCTCCATTCTTCCTGTTTCTTTTTCCAGACGGATAAACATATTTCCCCAGTATGGAGCAAAATACACATTCTTCTCCGTAACCGCAGCACTGCTGAAAGGTTGTTCCATGCATTTTTGTTGATATGGCTGACTATTACAACTAAATGCTTCCGGCAAAGCCGAATATTCCCGTACCTTTCCAGTAAAAGGGTTCCAGCATATAATCCGTTTCCCAACATGTGGAAGAAGCCATATGAACTCTCCATCTGGCACCATTGCTATGCAACCGCTATCAGGCTCTGTGTCTACTAGCAGCTTCTGTATCTTCCCTGTCCGGCTGTCAATGGAAACCACCCGATTATCTGTCGGTGATGCAATCATCAAAAATGCACCGCAGACACAACTCCCTCCTGTTTTCTTTTCCCCATCTTCTCTTGTGCCGAAAAGATATTGACCGCGGTTTATATAATCTATTTTTTGATCCAAAATGTCGTACCTTACAACTGCCGGATATTCGTCCGGTATCAAAAACAGATACTTTCCGATCACATGTGCGTCTACAAAAGCATTCGGCCGTTCGGTCAAACGCTCTAAAGCAATTCGCTTTTCGATTCTTCCCTCTGCAACAACCAGAATGTCCTGCGCATTTTGCGGACATATATAAAGTTTTTCTCCAATTTCCAATGCTTTTATATAATACTGCGGGTAGATACCAGATTCATAATCAGATAATTGGCAGACATACCGGAAACACCCGCTTTCGTCCATCCCATAAAGCTGATTCCGGCGTGTAATCTTCCATTTTCCGGTATCTACCGGAAGATACGGATTAATTATCTCTCCTCTCCAATCTTCCGGTTCCGGTTTCGAATCAATATAACGGTTCAGAATAAACAATGGTTTTCCTGCAATTCCAAACATAGATGTAAGGGAAGAACCCACCTCTCCTATATGAACATCACAAAGCGCAATATCGTTTCAATTCAGAAAATTTCGATAAAAAACGCGGGCGCATCGATTCAAATGTTGCTTCTAACAGCGGATGTGGACGCCATATCAGACATGCATCCGTTCTCCCTTCAAAACATTGAAAGATGTATTCCATTTTTCGGATAAACCGTATCGTATCTGACAGCATATGACTAATACTGGTATTATAAAAATATACTGTTTTATTTTTTAGAAGCGGCTGCCATTCTTCCTTCGCCGCTTCCGGATTTTTACACATTCGAATGATCCGGTCAAATTTTGGCGAGCCAAACGGTCTTACTTTTTCCCTTATGGAAGCCATCCGGAAAAAACGAGGATATTTTTCTCCCTGCACAATGATATCATCCACATTCGAATATACGGGACAAAGCGTCTGCCCTTCGTTTAGTTTTCCCGCTGTCACATAATAAGGAATATATACCAGACGTTTTGTATATTTTTTTAGTTCTCCCGAATAATATTTAGGTTCAATGCTTGTTACATAGTTATAATTATCATATGGATTATGTATAAATATAACATCCGGCTGATGTTCCTCAAGATCATAATCATCATAGTGTATAATCGGTACATATTCTGGAAATTCCTTCCCTTCATAGTGGAACTTCTCAAAATTTCCATTGGCGTCCCTGTCATAATATGGAATTGGCATCACATAGGCGATACAATTCGGGTCGGCATCTGCTTCCATCCAGACACTCTCCAGTGAATCCCACATAGACGCTTTATATGGAAGAAACAACATTTCCAACTGCTCGCCGACATCATTTATACTGTCCGTAATATGAGCAGTCATCTGACGCAGAGCGCAAACTTCTCCTGCGGCAACCGTCTCTCTGCAAAGCAGTTTCTTATGAATCTGATAAATTTCTTCACAATATTCTTCTATGAAAGAAATTACCGCAGATTCCGCGCCCTCCGACTGCTCAATCATCTGCCCTAATAGAATCATTCCCTGCTGGGTTTCTTCTAACAGACCACAGACCGCTTCCGTATTACCATCCTTCATCTGCTTCTCTATTACTTCATAAACCTGCTCCAATAGGCAAAGAAAATCTTTTGCCTGCTCTTTCTGCGCTTTTCTCATACCTCTGTCCTTTTTCCGTAAAAATATTCCAAACTATTTATCGTCAAATCTCTAACAAATTTAAAGAGCTTGTTTGTTCATTTCATCTGCTTTTCATGTTTATACTCTATATATCATAATACATATCTATATTATCTACAAGCTCATTCCTATCCATCTATTTCTTCTTTCTCAGCAAACGGATGATCCGGTACTCATGATACGCGATGACCGCCAAAAGCAGACCTGCCACGATCAGTCCCGCCGCATTCTGCAGACCTGCGCCCAGCACGTCAAAAATACAGGGAATCAAAAGGCTGAACATAAAGATAAGCTTGACCAGTACCACCATGCGGAGCGAATACTGCCGGATCTTTCCGGTGCATTCCTCCGCCCGCAGACCGTTGATCCGTTCCGGATAAATGGCAAGAATGGTCAGCACCGCATAAACCGCGATTACCAGCAGCAGATTCAAAATCAGCTTCCAGGGAGGAATCCGGTAATAGATCCCGTAAAAGCACTGCAATCCAATATAGATCAGTCCGATGACCAGACTGACGGCTTCCGCCAATACGATCCATCCGCGCTGGTTTTCTTTTCTCATAGCGTCCTCCTTTCGGGCCAAGCGTCAATCTTCCGCTGTCCCTACAAATGTATCATAGCATAAAAAAGATGCCGTTCCTAGAATTTTACTCAAGTTTTTTCATTCGATTCTTGAAATCATAATTCATTATGCTATAATCTAAATCGAATTAAGGCAGACAGCATACTGATTTCTGCCGGATAAGCATATTAAAGGAGCCGCTATGGAAAAACTTATTTTACCACCTGATTACCGCTCGGAGCTGGATCTGCATGATACGCAGATTGCGATCAAAACGGTAAAAGATTTTTTTCAGGCGCTGCTTGCACAGCGTCTGAACCTGACTCGCGTGTCCGCTCCGCTGTTTGTGGATCCGGAAACCGGACTAAACGATAACTTAAACGGCTATGAGCGTCCGGTATCGTTCGGCATACGGGAGCAGGAGGAAAAAACAGCCGAGGTCGTGCATTCGCTTGCCAAGTGGAAGCGGTACGCTCTGAAAAAATACGGATTTTCGCTCAATGAAGGAATTTACACCGATATGAATGCGATCCGCAGGGATGAGAGTACGGACAACATCCATTCCATCTTTGTCGATCAGTGGGATTGGGAAAAGATCATCCGCAAGGAAGACCGCAGCATTGACTATTTAAAGGAAACCGTCCGTACCGTATACAAATGCCTGCGGAAGACGGAACAATACATATCCATCCAATACGACTATGTAGAGCTGCTTCTCCCGAAGGACATTTTCTTTATTACGACGCAGGAGCTGGAGGATATGTTTCCGGACAACACGCCAAAGGAGAGGGAATACTACATTACCAAAGCGAAGGGTGCCGTCTGCATTATGCAGATCGGCGGCGAAATGGAGTCCGGCATTCCGCACGACGGACGCGCGCCGGACTATGACGATTGGAATCTGAATGCGGACATTGTCGTTTACTATCCGGTATTGGATATTGCGCTTGAGCTGTCCTCAATGGGAATTCGGGTGGATCGGGATTCTCTCCTCCGCCAATTGGAGGCGGCGGACTGTATGCAGCGCGCCGAGCTGCCTTTCCAAAAGGCGATCATCGACGAGCAGCTTCCGTACACCATCGGGGGCGGAATCGGTCAGTCCCGAATCTGCATGTTCTTCCTCCGCAAAGCGCATATTGGCGAGGTACAAAGCTCCCTTTGGCCGGAGGAAATGATCCGCGCCTGTGAAGAGCATGGGATCTCTCTTTTATAAAAATGAAAAATGCATAACGTAAAAAAGGGAAACGGTTGTTTCCCTTTTTTACGCTGTATTTACAGCAGATGGATTTGGTTTATACAAACTAGAGTATTGGAGATAAGTACGCGGCCTCGCAGGCATCCCGAGAGACTTTTTGTTCCCACAGGCTCATGTTTGATTCCATAAGATTGGCGAGAAATGGAATCATGGATGCTTGATTTCGGATATCCGAACTCATCTCTCACTGCGCCAAAATATAAGTTGGAAAAGAGTTCATTACATGAAACAATCAACGACAGGCGTAATTGCAATACATCATGTAATAAAATGTTATATCTTTCTCTTGCCCCTATACTTATTTTACATAATATCGTCGAAAATACAATAGTTTTTTTTAATTTTTTTAAATTTTTTTCAATTTTATGATTAATTGTTCTATTTCCCCCATCCAGATGCGGGCGGAGGCATCCGACGGCATCCGAAGATCCCCTCTTGGCGAAACGGCTACCGTACCGACCTTCGGCCCGTCCGGCAGGCACGAACGCTTAAACTGCTGGGAGAAGAAGCGCCGATAAAAGACCTCCAGCCATTTCAGGATAAACGCGTCTTCATAGGTTCCCGCAAACGCCCGCTTTGCAAGACGAAAGATTTTTTCCGGTGCAAATCCGAAACGCATGACGTAGTAAAGGAAAAAGTCGTGCAGTTCATACGGTCCTACCAGATCCTCCGTTTTCTGGGAGATTTTTCCGTCCTCCGGCGGAAGCAGCTCCGGAGAAACCGGAGTGTCCAAAATATCCTCCAGAATCGCGGAAAGCGGCTTCTCCTGACTGGTTTTTGCAAAATAGCCGACCAGATGACGAACCAGCGTTTTTGGTACGGATGCATTGACCGCATACATCGACATATGATCCCCGTTGTAAGTCGCCCATCCCAGCGCCAGCTCGGACAGATCGCCGGTTCCGATTACCAGTCCCTGATGTTTATTGGCAAGATCCATAAGGATCTGCGTCCGCTCCCTTGCCTGTCCGTTTTCATAAGTAATATCGTGTACCGACGCATCCTGCCCGATATCGCAAAAATGCTGATTGACCGCATTCTTAATATCGATTTCCAAAAAAGAAGCGCCCAGCGCGCGGATGAGATTGACCGCATTTTCATAGGTACGGTCTGTCGTTCCAAAACCCGGCATGGTAACCGCCAGAATCCCGCTCCGGTCTTTGCCCAGCAGATCAAACGCGCGCACCGTAACCAGCAGCGCCAGCGTTGAGTCCAGTCCGCCGGAAATTCCGACCACAGCGCATTTGCTGTTGGTATGCTCCAGACGTTTTTTCAGTCCCATCGCCTGAATCGAAATGATTTCGTCGCAGCGCTTGTCCCTGCCCTGCGCATCCTGCGGAACAAACGGCGCCGGATCCACCTCGCGCGTCAGGACCGTTTCCTCCTCTTTCAGCGAAAACGAGACGTGCAGATGCCCGTCCGAAACCCCGAACGTGGTCATTTTCCTTCGCTCCGCTTCGATCCGCTGCACGTCGATTTCGGAATAAATGGTTTCGTTGACAAAGCGCCTGGATTCGTTTAACAGCCGTCCGTTTTCCGCGATCAGGCTGTGTCCGGAATACACGACATCCTGCGTGGATTCCCCGTCGCCAGCCGAAGCGTAGACATATCCGCACAGCAGCCTCGCGGACTGGCCGGTTACCAGCTCCCTCCGGTAAATATCCTTGCCTGTCGTCTCGTCCGAGGCGGACAGATTGACGATGACCGTCGCCCCCGCTACGGCGTGGCGGATGCTCGGCGGCTGCGGCGTCCACAGATCCTCGCAGATTTCCGCCGCGATCCTAAGCTGCGGAATTTCTTTGCAGCAAAAAAGCAGGTCGGTCTGAAACGGAACCGTCTGTCCGTTTTCGAGGACTTCGCTCTCCGCGATTCCCTGTCCGGAGGTAAAATGCCTTGCTTCGTAAAATTCCGCGTAATTCGGCAGAAATGTTTTCGGTACGAGTCCCAGTACCCTTCCGCCGGAAATCGCCGCCGCCGTATTGTATAGCTTTCCGTTTTTGGCATACGGCAGTCCCGCAAAAAAGACCGCGTCGTATTTTTTGCTTTCCTCCGCCAGCAAAAGCAGCTCGCGCTTTGCGCTTTTTAGCAGCGTTTCCTGAAAAAACAGATCGCCGCAGGTATAGCCGGTAATGCTAAGCTCCGGAAAAACTACGATTTTGGCTCCTGCTTCCGCCGTTTCTTTCATCAGACGGCGAATCTGCTCTCCGTTGTACACCGGATCCGCAACCCGTATTTTCGGCGTGACCGCCGCCGTTTTTATAAATCCATGCTTCAATTTCGTATCTCCTTTAACTCTTCCAGTTCAAAACGGTATGCCGTATTGCAAAACTGGCATCTGACTTCAATGCTTTCCCCGTCGCGGATGATATTGTCCAGCTCCTTTTTGCTGATCGTCGATAGGGCGCGCGATACTTTTTCTTTGGAACAATCGCATACAAACGCAGCCGGCAGCGTATCGCTGATCTCCAAGCCGAATTCGCCGAGGATCTCCATCAGCATCCCCTCCGGCGTCAGTCCGCGCTCCATCATGCCGGTAACCGAATCCATTTCTTTGATGCGCGTTTCCAGCCGCTCAATGACCGCATCCTCCGTAAACGGCATTAATTGAAGGATAAAGCCGCCCGCCTGCCGTACCGAGCCATCCTTTTCTACCAGCACGCCCAGTCCGACTGCCGACGGGATCTGCTCGGAGGTTGCAAAATAATAGGTAAGATCCTCCGCAATTTCTCCGGTCTGCAGCTGGCATTGCCCGACGTAGGGTTCTTTTAGTCCCATATCCTTTATGACGCTTAATACGCCCTGTCCCAGCGCGCCTCCGACGTCCAGCTTGCCCTGTGCTTTCGGCGGCAGCTCTACGGACGGATTGGACGCAAATCCCTTGACGCGTCCCGAAGAATCCGCCGTTACCGTCAGTCCTTTTGCCGGACCGCTGCACTGAATCTGAAGCGTTAAAAGGTCGTTTTCTCCCTTCATCATGCTTCCCATCATAACGCCGCCGGACAACAGCCGTCCCAGCGCCGCCGTCATGACCGGCGATGTGTGGTGCGCGTTTCTTGCGGTTTCCACCAGTTCTTTTGCGGTTATGGCAAATGCGCGGATGCTTCCGTCCGCCGCAGTTGCACGTACCATGTAATCTGACATATTATTCTCCTTTTTTCTCCCGTTCCCTTGCCACGATCAGCATCCGTCCGCTGTCCGGCTGAAGCGGCTTTGAGGTATATCCGTCGTAACATGCGATAAATTCCAGTCCCGCTTCCTCCAGCAGCCTTCGGATGGTTTGGAGCGTATAGCTTCGCTGATAGTGTGTCTCCTGAAAACGGCAAAAATGCATTTCTTCTTTTATAAAAAGCGTCAGCTCGTACTCATTGATGCCGCTGTCCGGATCGTATGCATTTTCCCAGATAAAGCTGCCCTCTTCCCGATTTTCCGCAAACGTCCCGTCCTTTAGCACCTCTGCGTACTGGTACGGGGTGTTCATATCAAATAAAAA
>CANQCX010000095.1 GCA_947591115.1 uncultured Lachnospiraceae bacterium
ACGCGTAAAGTTCGTTGCTTTTCCCTTTTTCATAAATTTTGGTAATATTTTTTACTTCGATCATCGCATTGCCTCCGGATATCCTGATTTTTCTACTTTTCAATCTCGATCCCTTAGGATTTGTATCGGCGTATGCTCTTTTAAAATACTCCTTGCATTCCATACGCTGCCTAAAATCAAAAGAACGCAGATGCCGACTGCAAACATCAGCTCCGCCGTTCCAAGCGACGCATTGATTTCTCCGATCGGCTTGAATTTTTTCTGAATTGTCAAAAGTCCCGCAAAAAGCAATAACGCGGCAGCCGCGTTGACGCACATTTCCGCCGCGGTAAAAAAGACCGCCGTTTTCACACGCATTCCGCACGCATACATGATTCCGTAATACCTCACGCTTTTCATCGTCTTAATCGTAAGGATTCCCATAATACTAATGGAAAACAAAAGAACAATAATAACCACAAGCGGGATATTTTTCAACAAGGTACTGTAAAACAATGTTTTTCTATTTTCTACCAACCGCTCCGCCGGCGGATAAACGCCCATATCCGTATACTGAAAAATACTCTGACGCATCGCTTCTTTCTCATCATCGGAAAGCGTATCGCTTGGATTGATGATTCCGTTCATGTACAGTGCCTCCGGCAGCTTCACTTTTATTCTTTGAAATTCATATTCCGGAATCAATATCTGTACTTCCTGCGTCTGCTCATAACTGTACACCGGGAAAAAATCCTCATAGGACATATACAGCGATGTCTTAAGTTCACTGCCCAAATACAGCCGCTGCCCGTCGCTTAAAATTCCTGCTGCATACATGGGAATTTCAATGTAATTTTTTTCATCATAACGGATGCGGTATACAAAGTGATCCCCTGCACGAAGTCCATAAGGATTTTTTGAAATCAATACGGAAATCTCCGTATCATCTCCTTCGCCCTCTTTGGGACAGCTTCCGGCTTCCAGTCTCGGCTTCATATAATTCATGACTGCATCCGGATATACGTTTGCCAGAATCGTATCTGTTCCGGCTTCCTCCACCTGTCCCCAATAGAGCCGGTTAAACAGCACATTTCCCGTCACATTGGTTTTTTCATAATTTTTCTCCCATATCGTGCCAACAAAAAAACTGTCATCATCCAGATAGTCTTCCGTCAGCCGATAGATCTTTGTCTGCTCATACAAATTGGAAACAAACACCGTAGATACTGACAGCATAATACAAAGAATGACAATCATGCACAAATGAAACCAGATATTTCGTATATATTCCTTCACTCCGAATCTAATCACTTTGCGCCCTCCTTAACCGGTCGGTCAGCTTTTCTCTGTTTGCAAACAGCAGCATAACAAACGTAATCGCCAGAACACACGCAAAATATACGAAAAATATCGCCAAGTACGTTTTTTGCCCGTAAATTGCGCCCTCCATCTCATATACAAAAACCAAAACCTTCTGCAGTACAAACCGGAAAATCAAAAATCCCGCCAGTTCCGCTCCGACGCTGACCAATAGGATTTCCATCTCCTGTATCGCAAGACAGATCCGGTTCGTAGCGCCCAAAATCCCATAAATCGCCATTTGTTTCTTTCTTCTGCCAATGATATAGCCGTACAAAAGACAGACATTCAGCGCGGAAATCACACCGATCATGAGAGAAACTACAATAACGCTTCTAAGGGAAATGCGCGTGTCCTCATCCAGAATGTCAAATTCCTCCACTTCAACCTTGTCGCCAAACGCGGCTTCTAAACCGTCTTTAAACACCGTATAATCGGCTTGTCTCGGAAGCTCCCGAAAATTGAGTATCACAGCAAAAACTTTTACCTGATCGCTGCATGCGGTATAGGGAATGATCACATCGTCCACCGCTGGGGCATCCGTCCCGTCTGCCATATGCTGCATGGATCTGCCGATTACTTCATATTCCACTCCGGCAATCTCTACCTTGCTTCCGACCGGATCCCCGCGCTGGCTGTACAGAACCTTTTTTCCGTTTGTCACGTCCTCCTCTGTCAAAAACCGCCCTTCCTCTTCAATATTCGGCGCTTCCAGAAACTTTTGATGACTGTTCCATATGGTAGAGGAACTATGATATTTTCCATCATACGATGTGTACATGGATATGACCTGTTCTTGCCATGAACCTGCAATGAAAACATAATCCAGACGTTCCTGCTCCGTTTCAAGAATCTCTGTGAGACACTCGCGCAGGTTTTTGATCTGACTGTCGGTAAAATACGCAGACAGGGAATAACTTTCGATATCCAATTCCTGCATTTTCGCGGAATAGCTGCAATATATTCCAACGACCGAAAAGATGCTGATAACCGCAATCAATTGGGAAAACAGCATCAGCAGATATATCCTGCGATGTTCCATCATTGAGTTTTTGATATTTTTCCATGCGATTTTTACAATCATAGCTGTCTCATTTCATGTCTTCTAATCATTCGTAATACTGTTTATTTTTATAATATAAGATTACACCTTTCACATAGTAAATTCAATATATTTTTAATTTTTTAATTTTTATTAATCATATCGTGGAAAACAACCAAAAGCAGCCGCCCCTTACTAGGGTTCGGCTGCTTTTAAAATAAACCTCTTTTTACTGAATGGAAAGATAGGAATATCCCATCAGGCTTTCGTCCACTTCACGCGCGGCTTCCCTGCCCTCGCGGATTGCCCATACCACAAGGGACTGGCCGCGGTGCATATCGCCTGCGGTAAATACATTTTTCACGTTGGTAGCATACCGCTCCGGTTCGGTCGCCACATTGCTGCGGGCGCTTAATTCTACGCCAAATGCCTTTGCAATATAATCCTCCGTTCCCAGAAAGCCCGCGGCGATCAGTACCAGCTCCGCCGGAATTTTTTTCTCGGAGCCGGCAACCTCCGCCATCGTCATACGTCCGGTTTTTTCATCCTTTTTGCTCTCTAAGTTTACGATGGTAATGCCATTTAGATTGCCGCTCTTATCTTTATGGAATTCCTTAACCGTAGTCTGGTAAATACGCGGATCGTGGCCAAACAGGGCGATGGCCTCCTCCTGACCGTAATCGGTTTTTAAAACCTTCGGCCACTCCGGCCATGGGTTATCTTCCGTCCGCTCGCTTGGAGGACATGGCATCATCTCCAACTGGGTAACGGATTTTGCTCCCTGCCGGATCGCGGTTCCCACACAGTCGTTTCCGGTATCTCCGCCGCCGATGATAACTACGTTTTTCCCCTGCGCCGATACAAATTTTTTGTCCTTTAATCCGGAATCCAGAAGGCTTTTTGTCGTCTGTGACAAATAATCAACTGCAAAATAAATTCCTTTTGCATCCCTTCCGGCAGCCGTAATATCTCTGGCTTTCTTGGCTCCGCAGCAGAGGATCACGCGGTCGTACTCTTTTAACAGTTCGTCGGCTTTCACATCGACGCCCACGTTGCAGGAGGTTACAAACTTTACGCCCTCTTCTTCCATAATGGCAATCTTCCGGTCAATCACATGCTTTTCCAGCTTCATATTCGGAATTCCGTACATCAGCAGTCCGCCGATCCTGTCGTCCCGTTCGTATACGGTTACGGAATGTCCGCGCTGGTTCAACTGATCCGCCGCCGCCAATCCGGACGGGCCGGAGCCGATGACCGCTACCTTTTTTCCGGTACGCACCTTCGGAATATGCGGTTTGGCGTACCCCTCTTCATAAGCCGTCTCGATCACGCCATGTTCATTGTCGCGCACCGATACGGCGTCTCCCCAGTGTCCGCAGGTACAGGCTTTTTCGCAAAGCGCCGGACATACGCGGGAGGTAAATTCCGGAAAATTATTGGTTTTATGGAGCCGGTTATACGCCTGTTCCCAGTTTCCGCTGTAAACGAGGTCGTTCCATTCCGGAACCAGATTGTGCAGCGGACAGCCGGAGGTCATTCCGGAAATCGTCATTCCGGACTGGCAGAACGGAACTCCGCAGTCCATGCAGCGCGCCGCCTGTTTCTGCTGTTCCTCCTTCGAAAGAAACACATGGAATTCTTGATAATTGCCGATCCGTTCCTTCGGTTCCGCCGAACGAGCCGTCACTCTTTCGTATTCAATAAATCCTGTAGGTTTTCCCATTGCGCGTTTCCCTCCTTAGCTGTTCGTATTCAGATAAAATGCTTCAATCTGTGCCTGCTCGGCGTTGAGTCCCTTTTCTTCCATCTGGACGATCGCCATAAGCATCCGGTTGTAATCATACGGAATGACCTTCTTAAATTTCGGCAGATATTCGCTGAAATGATCCAGAATTTCTTTTCCTTTTTCCGAATTGGTCAGCGTCACATGCTCTTTGATCATTTCCTTTAATTCCAATACATCGTATTTATTGGAAACCTCCTCGGTAAATACCATGGATTTGTTAGTGCGCATGTAAAGATCGTTGTCTTCGTCCAGCACATAGGCGATTCCGCCGCTCATGCCTGCCGCAAAGTTTTTTCCGGTTTTTCCGAGAATTACGACGCGGCCGCCCGTCATATATTCGCAGCCATGGTCGCCTACGCCTTCTACGACCGCGGTTGCGCCTGAATTACGGACGCAGAATCTTTCGCCCGCAACTCCGTTGATAAACGCTTTTCCGCTGGTTGCACCGTAAAGGGCAACGTTTCCGATAATGATGTTTTCATCTTTTTTGTATTTTACGCCCGTTGGCGGATAAACGATCAGCTTTCCTCCGGATAAGCCTTTTCCGAAATAATCGTTGGAATCGCCGACCAGCTCCAGCGTCAGTCCTTTCGGGATAAATGCGCCAAAGCTCTGTCCGCCCGCACCGTTGCATTTTACGATGAAGGTATCCTCCTCCAGCGCGTCATCATATTTCTTGGTAATCTCCGAACCGAAAATCGTACCCAGCGAACGGTTGACATTGGACACCTCCGTATCAATGACACGCCTCTGATTCTTTTCCAGCGCAGGCTTTAATTGTTTTAAAATAACCTGAATATCCTTCGAATCTTCCAAATGGAAATCGTATACCTGCTTCGGATCAAAAATTACCTTCTGTTTTGTACCCGCAAAAGGATTATTTAAAATATTATCCAGATTCAGACGGGACTGGCGTTCCGACAGATCCTCGCGTACCTTCAGCAGATCGCTGCGGCCGACCAGCTCATCCACCGTACGGCAGCCGAGTTTCGCCATATATTCGCGCAGCTCTTCTGCAATAAAGCGCATAAAGTTTTCTACATACTCCGGTTTGCCGGAAAAACGCTTCCGAAGCTCCGGATTCTGCGTTGCAATTCCCGCCGGACAGGTGTCCAGATTACATACGCGCATCATAACGCATCCCATCGTCACAAGCGGAGCGGTTGCAAAACCGAATTCTTCCGCTCCCAGACATGCGGCAATGGCAACATCGCGGCCGCTCATCAGCTTTCCGTCCGTCTCAATGCGGACTTTGTTCCGCAGTCCGTTCATGATCAACGTCTGGTGCGCTTCCGCCAGTCCCAGCTCCCAGGGCAGTCCGGCATTGTGGATAGAGCTGCTCGGCGCGGCTCCCGTACCTCCGTCATAACCGGAGATCAGTACGACCTGTGCGCCGGCTTTTGCAACGCCCGCCGCAACCGTACCGACGCCGGCTTCGGAAACCAGCTTTACGGAAATCCTTGCGTTGCGGTTTGCATTCTTTAAGTCAAAAATCAACTGCTCCAAGTCCTCAATGGAATAGATATCGTGGTGCGGCGGCGGGGAAATCAAGGAAACGCCCGGTGTGGAAAGCCGCGTTTTGGCAATCCATGGATAGACCTTCTTGCCCGGCAGGTGTCCTCCCTCTCCCGGTTTTGCGCCCTGCGCCATTTTGATCTGGATCTCCTGCGCGCTGGTCAGGTAACGGCTGGTAACGCCGAACCGTCCGGAAGCGACCTGTTTAATGGCAGAACAGCGGTTCAAGCCGTCCGGTCCGACGGTCAGGCGGTCTTTATCCTCTCCGCCCTCTCCGGTATTGGACTTTCCATGCAGCCGGTTCATCGCAATCGCCAGCGTTTCATGCGCTTCTTTGGAAATGGAGCCGTACGACATAGCCCCTGTTTTAAACCGCGTAACAATGGAATCCACGCTCTCTACCTGCTCCAGTGGAATTCCCTTTTTCGGATATTCAAAATCCATCAATCCACGAATATTGGTATACTTCTGTTCTTCGTCCACCAGACTGGTATACTGCTTAAACATCTGGTAATCGCCTTTTCGCGTTGACTGCTGCAGAAGGTGGATTGTCGCCGGATTGTAAAGGTGCGCATCCGCGCCGCTCCGCATCTTATGGCGTCCCTTGCTGTCAAGCGTCATGTCCGTTTCCAGTCCCAGCGGATCGTAAGCCGCCGAATGCAGGGTGTTGACATCCTTTTCAATGTCTTTGAGCGTAATTCCGCCGATACGGCTGACCGTATTGGTAAAATATTTGTCAATGACCTCTTTATCAATGCCGATTGCTTCAAAAATTTTGGAACCCTGATAGGACTGAATGGTAGAAATTCCCATTTTTGCCGCAATTTTGACGATTCCGGAAATGATCGCATGCGTATAATCCTCGATCGCCGCATAGTAATCCTTATCCAGCATATGCTCGTCAACCAGCTGTTTGACCGTATCCAGCGCCAGATACGGATTGATAGCGCTGGCGCCAAATCCCAGCAGCGTGGCAAAATGATGGACTTCACGCGGTTCGCCGGATTCCAAAATCAAAGAAAGAGACGTCCGTTTTTTCGTCTTGACCAGATACTGCTGCAGTGCGGATACGGCAAGCAGGGACGGTATCGCCACATGGTTGTCGTCTACGCCGCGGTCGGAAAGGATCAGGATATTCGCGCCGTCGCGGAACGCGCGGTCCGCCTCGATGTACAGACGCTCTACCGCTTTTTCCAGACTGGTGTTTTTATAGTACACGATCGGAATGACCGCAATCTTAAATCCTTCCACTTTCATGCTCTTGATCTTCATCAGGTCGGTGTTGGTCAGGATCGGATTATTGATCTTTAAAACCTTGCAGTTATCCGGTTTTTCCTCTAAGAGATTTCCCGCCGCCCCGATATAGACGGTAGTTCCGGTTACGACCTCCTCGCGGATCGAGTCGATCGGCGGATTGGTAACCTGTGCAAACAACTGCTTAAAGTAGTTAAACAGCGGCTCCTGATTGCCGGATAAGGCAGCCAGCGGCGTGTCCGTACCCATTGCGGAGGTTCCCTCTCCGCCGTTTTTTGCCATCGGCAGGATGGAATCTTTTAAGGACTCATAGGTATAGCCGAACGCACGCTGCATCTTCTGGCGTTCTTCTTTGGAATATTCCGGTACGCGTTCGTTCGGGATCTTTAAATTCTTGAGCATAACGATATTGCGGTCCAGCCACTCTCCGTACGGCCGCTTTCCGGCGTAACGCTCTTTTAATTCATCATCGTCGATCACTCTTCCGTTGACCGTATCTACCAGAAGCATTTTCCCCGGACGAAGGCGGTCTTTCGTTACGATCTTCGTCGGATCGATATCCAATACCCCGACCTCGGAGGACAGGATCAGATAATCGTCCTCCGTAATGTAATAACGGGAAGGACGAAGGCCGTT
>CANQCX010000096.1 GCA_947591115.1 uncultured Lachnospiraceae bacterium
AGATTTTGGAAGGAAAACGACATCTTCCGAAAATCCATGGAAAACCGGAAGGAGGGCGAAACATACACATTTTATGATGGACCGCCGACTGCAAACGGCAAGCCGCACATCGGGCATGTTCTAACTCGTGTGATCAAAGATATGATTCCGCGTTACCAGACGATGAAAGGAAAATACGTGCCGAGAAAAGCCGGATGGGATACGCATGGACTTCCGGTGGAGCTGGAGGTAGAGAAACTTCTGGGATTAAACGGAAAAGACCAGATCGAAGCGTACGGAATGGAGCCGTTTATCAAAAAGTGCAAGGAATCCGTATGGAAGTACAAAGGCATGTGGGAGGATTTCTCCGGAACCGTAGGCTTTTGGGCGGATATGGATCATCCGTATGTCACGTATGACGACGACTTCATCGAGTCCGAATGGTGGGCGTTAAAAGAAATCTGGAACAAAAAACTGTTGTATAAAGGCTTTAAGATCGTGCCGTATTGTCCGCGTTGCGGAACGCCGCTATCTTCTCAGGAGGTTGCGCAGGGGTATAAAACCGTAAAAGAACGTTCTGCGATCGTAAGATTTCGGGTAACCGGAGAAGACGCCTATTTCCTTGCATGGACGACGACGCCCTGGACGCTGCCGAGCAACGTGGCTCTGTGCGTGAATCCGGAGGAAACGTACTGTAAGGTCAAAGCGGCGGACGGATTTACGTACTATATGGCGCAGGCGCTTCTGGATACGGTGCTGGGCAGACTGGCGGACGAAGGCGCGGCGGCATATGAAATATTGGAAACCTATCGGGGTAAGGATCTGGAATACAAAGAATACGAGCCGTTGTTCGCCTGTGCAAAAACAGTTGCGGATAAACAGCACAAAAAAGGATTTTTCGTTACCTGCGATTCCTATGTTACCATGACGGACGGTACCGGAATCGTCCATATTGCACCGGCATTCGGCGAGGACGACGCGAACGTCGGACGCAATTACGACCTTCCGTTCGTGCAGTTTGTAAACGGAAAGGGCGAAATGACCGAGGAAACCCCGTATGCGGGCATTTTTGTGAAAAAAGCGGATCCGGAGGTAATACGGGATCTGGATGCGCAGGGGAAATTATACGACGCGCCGAAATTCGAACACGATTATCCGCATTGCTGGCGCTGCGATACGCCGCTGATCTACTATGCGAGGGAATCGTGGTTTATCAAGATGACGGAAGTGCGGGACGAACTGGTTGCCAACAACCGGACGGTCAACTGGATCCCGAAGTCGATCGGAGAGGGCCGTTTCGGAAACTGGCTGGAGAATATTCAGGACTGGGGCATTTCGCGGAACCGTTACTGGGGAACGCCGTTAAATATCTGGGAATGCGAAGCCTGCGGCTGTCAGGAGTCCATCGGCAGCAGGGAGGAGCTGGCGGCGCGTTCCGGCAATCCGGATGCGGCAAAGGTGGAGCTGCACCGTCCGTATATTGATGAAATTACGCTGACCTGCTCCTGCGGCGGCACGATGAAGCGCGTGCCGGAGGTAGTGGACTGCTGGTTTGATTCCGGCGCAATGCCGTTTGCACAGCACCATTATCCGTTTGAAAACAAAGACCTGTTTGAGCAGCAGTTTCCGGCAAAATTTATTTCCGAGGCGGTTGACCAGACGCGCGGGTGGTTCTATTCCCTTATGGCGGAATCCACCCTGCTTTTCCACAAAGCGCCGTATGAGAACGTCATCGTCCTGGGCCATGTGCAGGATGAAAACGGCCAGAAGATGAGCAAATCCAAAGGAAACGCGGTGGATCCGTTTGAAGCGCTGGAAACCTACGGAGCCGATGCGATCCGCTGGTACTTCTATATCAACAGCGCACCATGGCTTCCGAACCGTTTTCATGGAAAAGCGGTGCAGGAGGGACAGCGGAAATTCATGGGAACGCTGTGGAATACGTATGCGTTTTTTGTTCTGTACGCCAATATCGACGGCTTTGACGCAACCAAATACCGGCTGGATTACGAGAAGCTGACCGTTATGGATCAGTGGCTTTTGTCCAAACTCAATTCCGCGGTTGCGGCGGTAGACGACCATCTTGGCAATTACCGGATTCCGGAGGCGGCAAGGGCGCTGGAGGAATTTGTAGACGATATGAGCAACTGGTATGTCCGTCGTTCGCGCGAGCGTTTCTGGGCAAAGGGCATGGAGCAGGATAAGATCAACGCGTATATGACGCTTTATACCGCGCTTGTTACGATTTCGAAGGCGGCGGCGCCAATGATCCCGTTTATGACCGAGGACATCTATCGGAATCTGGTATGCTCGATCGATCCGTCCGCGCCGGAAAGCGTGCATTTATGCGATTTTCCGGAAGTTCATTCTGAGTTTATCCATCCGGAGCTGGAAAAGAAGATGGATGAAGTATTAAAAATCGTGGTTCTGGGACGTGCATGCCGCAACAGCGCCAATATCAAGAACCGTCAGCCGATCGGAACGATGTATGTAAAAGCGCCGGAGACGCTTGACGACTTTTACGTTGCGATCATTGCCGACGAGCTGAACGTCAAACAGGTGGAATTTACGGAGGATGTTTCTTCCTATACGGATTATCAGTTTAAACCGCAGCTTCGTACGGTAGGCCCGAAGTACGGGAAATATTTAAAGCAAATACAGGCGGAGCTTGCAAAACTGGACGGAAATGCGGCAATGGAAGAATTAAAGACCGCCGGCGCATTGAAACTTGACAGTATCAGCAGTGAAGTTGTATTATTGGAAGAGGATCTGCTGATTACCATGACGCAGGCCGAAGGTTTTGTGACGGAGAGCGGCAGCGGCGTAACGGTGGTGCTGGACACAAGGCTGACGCCGGAACTGGTAGAAGAAGGCTTTGTTCGGGAACTGATCAGTAAAATTCAGACCATGAGGAAGGAAGCCGGATTTGAAGTAACGGATCATATTGCAGTGTCTTATGACGCAGGGGAGAAAGTTGCCGGTATTTTTGAAAAATATGCGGCGCAGATTCAATCGGAGGTGCTTGCGGAGCAGATTACCGCAGACGCACTGAACGGCTATCAGAAGGAATGGAGCATCAATGGCGAGAAGGTACAGCTTGCAGTGGAGAAACGATGAAAAATAAAAAAGAGGGGGAGACCGCAACCGGTTCATCCCCTTTTTTTCGTCTGGTCGGGAATGCCCGAATGAATCAGATAGAGGAAATAAATGAATTTGATAGGAGGAATCATTTTGAGAGACAAAGTATTCAGTAAGAAGGTATTCGTCAAAAATGTAACGGATCATGTCAGGACGATGTACCGTAAGAAACTGGAAGAGGCGAATCAGCAGGAAATCTTTCAGGCGGTATCGGCTGCCGTAAAGGAAGTGATCATGGATGAATGGATGGCGACACAGCAGGCGTTTGACCGGCAGGATCCGAAAACCGTTTATTACATGTCTATGGAGTTTCTGATGGGGCGCGCGCTGGGCAACAACCTGATCAACCTCTGCGCTTACAAAGAAGTGAAGGAAGCATTGGAGGAGATCGGCTTAGACCTCAATGTCATTGAAGATCAGGAGCCGGATCCGGCGCTTGGAAACGGCGGTCTGGGCAGACTTGCCGCATGTTTTATGGATTCTCTGGCTTCTTTAGGCTATGCCGCGTACGGCTGCGGGATCCGTTACCGCTACGGGATGTTTAAGCAGAAGATCGACGACGGTTTCCAGATCGAAGTGCCGGACAACTGGTTAAAGAACGGATATCCGTTTGAAATGCGCCGTCCGGAATACTGTTATGAAGTAAAATTCGGCGGTCAGGTGCGCACGCAGACGACCGAAGACGGCAATCGGGAATTTGTACATGAAAATTACCAGTCGGTACTGGCGGTTGCATACGATATGCCGATCGTCGGCTATAACAATCACATTGTGGATTCCCTGATCATATGGGACGCCCAGCCGAAGGAGGAATTTAAACTTTCCTCGTTTGATAAGGGCGAATACGATAAGGCGGTCGAGGAAGAAAATCTGGCGAGAAATCTGGTAGAGGTTCTCTACCCGAACGACAATCATGTAAAGGGCAAAGAGCTGCGTTTGAAGCAGCAGTATTTCTTTGTGTCCGCCAGCATTCAGAGAGCCATTGCAAAATTTAAAAAATCCCACAGCAATTTGCATGATCTTCCGAAAAAGGTCGTATTCCAGATGAACGATACGCATCCGACGGTTACGGTAGGAGAGCTGATGCGTATTCTTCTGGATGAGGAGCATCTTTCGTGGGATGAAGCATGGGAGATCACGACGCATTGCGTTGCATATACAAACCATACCATTATGGCGGAGGCTCTGGAAAAGTGGCCGATTGAAATTTTCCAGAGACTGCTTCCGCGCGTTTACCAGATCGTAGAGGAGATCAACCGCAGATTTATACTGGAAATTCAGGCAAAATATCCGGGAAATGAAGAAAAGATCCGCAAGATGGCAATCTTATACGACGGACAGGTCAAGATGGCGCATTTGGCGATCTGCGCCGGATATTCCGTCAACGGCGTTGCCAAGCTCCATACGGAAATCTTAAAGAATCAGGAATTAAAGGATTTCTACGAAATGTTTCCGCAGAAATTCAACAACAAGACCAACGGCATCACGCAGAGACGTTTTCTTGCACATGCCAATCCGCTGCTGGCGGACTGGGTAACCAGACAGGTCGGGAAGGACTGGATGACCAATCTGTCCAGACTCGAAAAGCTGGTTGACGTTGCCGGAGATCCGAAGGCGCAGAAAGAATTTATGGACATTAAATACCAGAATAAGGTCCGTCTGGCAAAATACATTCGGGAGCATAACGGCATTGAAGTCGATCCGAACTCCATTTTTGATGTTCAGGTAAAACGTCTGCACGAATACAAACGGCAGTTGATGAATATTCTGCATGTGATGTATCTGTACAATCAGATCAAAGAGCATCCGGATATGGATTTCTATCCGAGAACATTTATTTTCGGCGCAAAAGCGGCGGCAGGCTACCGCAATGCCAAGAGCACGATCAAGCTGATCAACAGCGTTGCGGACGTCATTAACGGCGACGCCTCCATCGGCGGAAAGATCAAAGTGGTATTTATCGAGGATTATCGAGTATCGGTAGCGGAAATGATCTTTGCGGCGGCGGATGTGAGCGAGCAGATCTCTACGGCGAGCAAAGAGGCATCCGGAACCGGAAACATGAAATTTATGTTAAACGGCGCGCTTACCATCGGCACGATGGACGGCGCAAATGTGGAAATGTACGACGAAGTGGGCGCTGACAATATCTTTATTTTCGGAATGAGCGCAAACGAGGTCATTGCGCACGAACAGCGCAAGGATTACTATCCGATGGACATCTACAACAGCGACGCGGATATCCGCAAGGTGTTAAACCAGATGGTGGACGGAACATATTCTTACAACGACCGCGAGCTTTTTCGGGAGCTGTACAATTCCCTGCTGAACACGCAGCCGCAGCAGCCGGCGGACCGTTACTTTATTTTGGCGGATTTCCGTTCGTACGTCAATGCGCAGAGCAAAGTGGAGGAGTATTATAAGAACCGCTATGCATGGGCAAAGAGCGCGATCTTAAATGTAGCGCATGTCGGAAAATTCTCTTCCGACCGTACGATTCAGGAGTATGTAGACGATATCTGGCATCTGGATCGGGTAACCGTCAATATGTCGGGAATTTCTTTTGGAATATAAGGAGATAGAATTGGACGTACAGATTCAAAAAACCTCCGGCGCAGAAGCGGCCGGAGGCGTTTCCGGAAGCACCTTAAAATGGATTGCGCTGATTACCATGCTCATCGACCATACGGCAGCGACGGTGCTTGCCCGCGAACTCTGGTATACAGACCATCTGCTTGCGGGCGGGCATTATGCGCAGTGGCAGATGGTTTATGTGTGTATGCGCATCATCGGGAGAATGGCGTTTCCGATCTATTGCTTTCTTTTGGTGGAGGGATTTTTACATACGCACAGCGTGGGAAAATATGCATGGCGTCTGTTTTTGTTTGCGCTGATTTCCGAGATCCCGTTTGATCTGGCATTTAATATGACATGGCAGGACATGAGCTACAACAACGTTTTTTTTACGCTGTTCTGCGGACTTGCGGTCATCGCCGGAATCCGCTGGCTGAACGGGCGTTTTTGCCCGAAAAGCGATTCGGGATGGAAAAAGTATGCGTATCTGCTGGCAAGACTGATCGCGATCATGACGGTGGTATTTGCAGGAATGCTCGTTGCGGAGGACGTGCTTTGTACGGATTACGGCGCAGGCGGAGTGGCGGCGATTACCGTACTTTATTTGCTCAGAAACTGCCGGCTGCTTTCCTATGCCGCCGCTGTATTGATCTTGGCGGCAATGTCCGGCCGTTTGGAGCTGGCGGCGCTTTTGATGCTGATCCCGCTGGCTTTTTACAACGGAAAAAGAGGACGGCAGATGAAGTATGTATTTTATGCGTTTTATCCGCTGCACCTTTTGGTGCTGGTCGGGATCTGCTGGCTTTTGGGACTTCCCTGTTAGACGGCGCGTGAGATAAGACGAAGCGGAATTTCTTAGAAAAAAAGACTGCTGAAGAAAGAAAAGCTCTTTCCGACAGCAGTCTTTTTTGGACTATGAAAAAATATACTATGTAAACCTGCAGCCACAGGAGGACTTTTAGTCGGAACTGACAGAACCATGGACAAAGCCGACGACTCAACAGCTCCTTTTGATGATTTTATATTAAACGAAAAATGTGTATAAAGTTTGGAAAAAATCGAAAAAAAGTATAAAAAATCTTATCAAATCATGAAATTTATCATGTATGGTACGGCGGCTGAATCTTGACATATGTGCAGATTATTATATAATAAAAATACAGTTGCGTATTGGAAAATAATTACTCGAAGAGTAGGATGGGGGATTTTTTATGGATGTGACGAAAAAGAACAATATCAGAAGCAAGATTATCAGCATTATACTGATGCTGTTTGCACCGCTTCTGGTGATCGAATTTATTATCTTGGCGCTGTTGTCGAATCATGTGATCAACATGGTCGTTGCAATGCTTCTGACGATTGTCATTATTGTTGCAGTGGTGCTGTTTATGATCATTGTGCTCTGGTCGTTTTTAAATCCATTGATTTCTGTGTTTACCAATACGGGCGCATCGGAAGTCGAAGACAACCGGATGGTGCAAAGAATACATAAAATGGCGGAGCGTCAGGATGGGATCGGCGAAGCCATCCGTACGGCGAATTCTACCGTTGCCGGATTTGCCGGCACGATCAAAGGAATACGGGACGCCATTGA